>CAYLML010000107.1:0-3485 GCA_964384985.1 uncultured Candidatus Saccharibacteria bacterium
GCAGAATGAGTACCGCGGGCAAAATCATGGCCGAAGCCAAAGCCGCGAGCGTAACCTGGCCGTTCACGAAGCCCTTAATGACCTTGTACATATCTCTAGCCAGTCGATCGCTCATGACATGGTGCCTGTCCGGTATCAAGTCGCGGATAAAATATATCCACCGCGGTCCCTCCACAAGCATCATAAACGTTAACGCCAAGATGGTAAGCATAGAGAAGGCGCTGCTGCCGACCCGCTGAGCTGTCGAGAAGGCTGCGCCACCAGCATTTTTTAGGCGTTCCGAGAGCTGAGACGAGAACGTATTAACTTGCTTTTCCAGATGATATTTGCGGATAAGCCGGCCTGTTTGGCTGTCCTGGCTACGGAAGTCACGGACTAAGTTCGGAGCCGCACTGACGAAACTGTCGGTTTGCCGTACCAGCGGAGGCCCGATACTGGCTATAAAGCCGCCTAGCAGCAGTATGACAATGAGGAAGGACACGGTAGTCGCGATTGGGCGACTACCACGTCGTTTGCCGGGAATATGCTTGCTCAGCCAGTATACGGGACTGTTAAGTGACAGCGCTAAAAAGAAAGCGGTAAAGATCAACAGGAGAGAGTGCGCGGCTTTGTGGACTGCCACCAAAAGGATAATCGTGCTGACCGTCAGGAGAGCGAGCCGTATAAATGTCTCGGTTGTAACGGTAATGGCAACTTCGGGAATATCTTTAGGGCGGCGGAATCTCAGCATATTGGTATTATTCACGGATTGCGCCGTTTATGCAATGCCTCTGTGTAAGTCTGCAATAACTTCCGTCCGACTACGTCTACGTCAAATGCACGCGTAAATCCGGCACCCCATTCTCTTATTTCTTGCCGCGTTTTCATGTTTTGTAAGTACTGCGCGAGCCGTCGGCTTAAAGCGTGAATATCGAGCGGGTTTATCAGTAGTTCCGGCCGCGAAACCAATACTGAACGGTACCCGGCGTTATCACCGGCCAGAATAGCTGATTTACCGCTTGCCATTGCCTCTAACAATACGATGCCAAAACTTTCCCCCCCGCTGCTGGGGAATACTGATATATCCGCCGTCGCGTAATAGCGCGGCTTCTCCTCTTCGGGGACAAATCCGATAAACTCTACCTGCTTTCCTAATTTTTGCTCGTGCACGTATTGCTTCAGCTGGCGTTCCAGCGGGCCATCGCCGCACACCAATACCCTAAAATCCGGTATGTCATCGCGCTGGGATAATTGCGATACGGCTTGCAGGAGATGCATGCAGCCTTTGCGGGGCACTAAACGTCCGAGGAACAGTATTACCAGCCGGCCGTCGTGGTACTCTGCGAGCGGCTTTGCTTTGTGGAAGCGCGGATAATCGATAACGTTCGGTGATATTTCGCTTTCAACGCCAAAAGTTTCGGCGGCGAAGTCAGCCGCTGTCGGGGACACGCTCAGCATCTTGTCAAAACGCCGCAGCGAGGGCCGCAGCCACCAGCCCAGCGCGGTATTGCCGATGCTGACCAGCCGGTTGCTGGGCGCTATATGGAACGTGCCGACGATGGCCGTTCGCCGCCCGGCGGCCATAATCAACCTGTGACCCATAAACGGGCTGTATGGTACCTGGACGTGCAATATATCGAACTGTTCCTCTTCGAGCACGCGCCGCAGCCGTAATTTGCTTGTCGGCAGTGGCATAGACAGGCTGTTGCCATTGAACCGGACTCTCACGTTGCGGCTCATACTGTATACGCCGGAGATATCTGTTCGCGACGTCTGTCCTACCAGGTAGCGTACTTCATGGCCGTTCGCCTGCAGCCAGCCGCCAAGCGCCAGGATATATTGCTGCACACCGTCAGGTTTGTCCAGTCCGTCGTCCAGGACAAAGCCAACTTTAAACGGCTTATTTTTTGCGAGCATGCTGTTTAAGGGACTCGATGTAAAGTTCTTCGTATTTGTCCACAATGAGGGGATTATCGAATTGCTGTACGTAGCCGGCCGCCCACTTATTCCAAAGGTTGCGCAGCTGCTTCTCGTGTATCAGCATATCCAAGCGACGAGCAAATTCCTGTGTATCTTCCGGATTTACCAGCGACACGGCGCCGAGGCCTTGCATGACGTCGATATAGCCTGAATTATTGCCGGCGACGCAGACGGTGCCGCTAGCCATACCCTCCAGCAGGACTATACCAAAGCTCTCGCCAAACAAGGCCGGTGAGCACAGCAGGTCGGCCTGCTCAAGTACTTCAAGCTTGACTTCGTCGCTGACGTGGCCCAGGAAACTGATATTTGGTATTTTCAGGTCTTCAGCCAGCAGTTCCAGTTTTTCGCGGTCAGGGCCGTCACCGATAATTACCAGACGGCTGTTGGGGTTATCCTGGGCGAACACCTGGAAGGCACTCAAGAGATATTTAACGCCTTTGCGGCCTTCCAGACGGCCGATGTACAGGATGGTCGGCTCATCTTCGTTGAGCTTCTTTTTCGGCGCGATTTTGCTATATTTCGTCAGGTCTATGCCATTGGGGATAATAGTGATGGGGTCGTCTACCATGCCGGCCACGTACTCGGCGCCGGATTCCGACACGGCGGTGTACACATCTAAATATTTCAGTACCGACCGCAGGTAAGGCGTGACTACTTTAATGACACTGCGGGTTACCAGGCTTTCAGGTACGTTGGAATGGAAGGTAGCGATGTTGATACTCTTGGAACGCTGCAGCAGCTGGCGGCTTAAGAAGGGAATCCACGGTTCATGGAAATGCAGGATGTCAAAATTCTCTTTAGCGAGAATGGCGTCAAGGTGGTCGTTATCAGCGGTGCTGGAGATCTGGGCGGTAGTACGGGCGACAGACCGGAAATCTGTGGAAGTGCCGAAAAAGATGATGTCGTCAGGGTGCTTAGCCTCATTGCCACGCGGCATAGGCGTTATAATTTTGACGGTGTGGCCGCGTTCCTGCAGGCCGCTTTTCAAAGCCAGTACGACTTCTAGAACGCCACCCTGTTTGTTGATGCTATACGGGCAAACTAATCCGATTTTCATAGACTACCCAAGTATATCATTCGGTTTTGCTCGCCAAGACACGTCTTAAACCCGCGGGCAGCCATACGCGCATGGTTTTTTTGTCTGCCAATAGGCTTGGCGTGTGGGCCTTGCTCCTAGCTACGTAGCCGTGATAGTCCTTGAAAACGACCAGCATGTGCTCTTTGACGATATCGTTATTAAAGTAGTGTTCCTCGCTTGAGATTATGTGATAGACAGGCAAAGCGATTGGTTTTGCGCAATTGTCCACGTTCAGGAATTCACTGGTGGTAAGCCAGTGTGTACGCACGTCATTCACTTGCCAGAGTTTGACATCGAAGTCCATCGTAATGTTGAATTCCTCTGGCGTGACCTCTATGAAACGGCGCCTGGAATTGGGCAGCACCCTGGACAGGCCCTTTATTACGAATTTATTGAGGCCTATATAACGGATGAGCAGGGCAACCGGCCTGGTGGCAAATAACCGGGT
>CAYLML010000108.1:0-3468 GCA_964384985.1 uncultured Candidatus Saccharibacteria bacterium
ATTTCAGTAGGGGTCGTGCTCATTGCCGCGTTAGTGCTTGGGATCTATGCCGGGCACCAGCCGCGGCAAATTGAGTATCGGCTCGATGCCAGCGGCATAAAAATAGGTTCGAAACACTTTAAGTACGATGATTTTCGTTCATTTTCCGTCTTGCAGGAGGGGTCGCTGCAAAGTATTGTTTTCATGCCCCTGAAACGGTTCTCCGTACCGGCGACACTTTACTTCGAGCCAGAAAATGAGGACCGGATCGCGAATTTTCTGTCAAACCGGCTGCCGCTTGAACAGCGCAACCACGACGCTATCGACCGACTGCTTCAGCGCATTGGGTTTTAATCCGCGAAGCCGGACGATTAACCTTCTGGCTACTTGTGTCTACTTGCTTCCAATCCGCTCTTTACGGTGCAGTTTTCGTTCCATACGGTGAATAAAATCATGCTTGGCGTGTTTGGCGTCCCACTTTTCAAAGGTTTCCATTAATGCTTCTATTTCTTCGCTCGACATGGTGTTACCCCCTTTTTTAACGCTCTCTCATAGTAGGGCTTATGGCTAATAGGAGGCTGTAAACATTTTCACAAAATAGCGATATGGTCTAAACTTGCCACATGAACGCCTTGCAGAACATGGTCCACAGGCTTGACGCGTACCAACAGCGCCACCGTACAACAGCCTTTAGCTTTGCAGTGATCAAAAAATACTGCGAAGACCGCGCGGGTTCGCAGGCGGCCCTGCTGACGTATTACGGATTTTTGTCGCTTTTCCCCCTGTTACTGGTATTGACCACCATTACAAGCAACATTGTTGGTAGTAATTCCCACGCCGAAAGCACGGTCATCAAGGGTATCACTGACTACTTTCCCCTGCTGGGCAATCAGTTGTCTGATCATGTACACGGACTGCACCGCAGCGGCCTGGCGCTGTTCGTAGGCATACTCTTTACCCTTTACGGCGCGCGCGGTGTAGCGGATGCCTTCCGCAGGGGCGTCCAGCATATCTGGAACGTTCCCGAATCAAAACGTGATACGTTCCCGCTTTCTTTATTCAAGAGCTTATGTCTTCTGCTAGTAGGGGGCGTAGGATTTATCGCGGCATCAATTCTGGCCGGCCTAACCGCGGCAGCGGGCCACGGATTGGCATTCCGGGGACTGTCAGTCTTGTTGAACGCCTTGATATTATTTTGGCTGTTCAATTTCCTGCTTGATTTTAGCCTTCCCCGGCACCTGCCGTTCAAAGAGACGCGGGTTGGCGCTGCCTCTGCCGCCATCGGACTCGTCATACTGCAGTCGCTCGGAGGCTATATACTTGCCCGCGAACTCAAGAACCTCGACGCGCTTTATAGTTATTTCGCGATTGCCCTCGGACTTTTATTCTGGATCTACCTACAGGCGCAAATACTATACTACTCAATGGAAATCGCCTATGTCAGTTCACATAAACTGTGGCCTCGGAGCATCGACGGATCATTGCCTACAGCGGTTGATAAACAGCTCGCTGCCATGCGTTCAACATATTCTTAATAACTGAGGTATGTGCGCCACCAAGCCCGTTGCGTGGCCGGTGTCTTCGTACGTGTGAGTTGCTGGTCCGACATATATGTCCCTCCCAAAATTGATAACCACCAGCTTCATAGTAAAGCCTTGCCGCCGCCACGGCTGTTAATTTTCTCACAACGATTTTATTTAGCTTTTTTCTTTGAGCAGGGCTATCAGCTCTTCGATGCGTTTGAGCTGCCGGTGGTTTATATCCATCAGCTCCTCAATTTCCTTTTTTGCCTGCACGTTAGTCTGATAATCATGTTCGGCCATGGCCGCGCTGATAGCGTCCACACGCTTAGCAGCTATGAGCAAGATAGCCCCCTGCAGACCGGCCAGCATAGACAGAAACAAGTTCAGAAGTATGAACGGATATTTATCCCAATGATGTATGGAGGCCAGCGTATTCAGTATGGCCCAGGCGATCATAAAAAAGACAAAGGTAAAAACAAAAACCCAGCTGCCCATGCTGTTGCGCAGCCTGTCGGCTGCGCGGTCGCCCTTTGAGAGGCGGGCCTTGTGCGCCTTGTGCCAGTTAAACGGCACTCCCGGGACGTCGGGCATCTTCAGCGGCATCCCCAGCGGTGTCTTCATATTCGGAGTATAGCACAAGCTTTACCCCGAACCGGAGATACTAACCCGTTCGGGTTTTGCCGCTTCGCCCAAGCCTGCGGCTCGTAACCGGTTCGGCCAATTCTCTGCCCGCGCCGAGAGCGGCGTGGGCCCCTGCTCGTATACCCGCTGTACCTATCCTTGCCATTGATCGTGCGGTGCCTCTCACAACATCAGGAAACAATATCTGGTCTATTTCCTCGCTTGGCAGACGTGCGAGTCTTCCAATGTTGCCTACTACTTCCCTTGCCCTGCAGGATGCTTCCGCTTCTCCCGGATCCGGGCCAGGGTCCCCGGCTTCTTCCGCAGGAGGCTGGCCGGCGCTCATGTCGTCAGCACCTTCGCCCCCTCCAAGTGGCAGTCCTAGACCCTCTTCTGCCCCCATATTTTATCCTCGCTTCTTCATTAGACTAAGTACTATTTAAGATACACTCATACGGATATCATAGATGTAAAATAGATTACAGATTGCGATTGATCTTAATCATAGACCACGCCGACGGCATAATGATAATGGTACGGCGTTGTTGCTGAGGTTAGAACCAGGTTGATGGCCCATGAATCGCCGGCGAGGAATGTCACCTTGCTAGTCGGTAGTATCTAAGCGTCCCAAATAGCAGAACCTTTGCTATGATTTGAGCATGACATTCTCTATTCTGTTATGGAATATTTGGTACCGCAACCAAGTACGCGGGGATGCTCACTACGGTCGCCTACAGGCTGGGCTGAAGCAACTGACAGACCAGTACCAGCCTGATTTTATCGCCCTCAATGAAGTGGTACGGCCATCACAGGCCCAGTTAGCCCCAGTCGTTGAGTACTTACAAAAGCTGGGCTACTCCTACAACCATTGTGCAAACATGGCTCAGCTCGACAACTATTGGATGTCTGGTGCCGTTCTTTGCTCACGATTCAAGTTACGTCAGAAGAAGAAAATTATAATCAGTAAAAATGGTTATGCGGCCAAACACGGCCACCCAGACTTAAACAAAGAGGCTATCAGTGCTCAAGTAGCTTTGCCAGGAGGCCATGCCCTAACAATCTTGGTTGCACACCCGCAAGACACCTTTAATGCGCTCAGAGATCATCTGGTCGGCATGCGGAGTCTCGACCGGCTGGTTCATTCTGAGACCTATGGCAAAAATACCATGTTGGTGGGCGACATGAATGAATGGCGCCTCATACCTGGAGCTTTCAGGCACAAGGTCGCGGACGTGATGCAATCGCGGACTGGCACAATCCTGCACCCAACCTGGCGCTATAATGCCCATCGTATGGTACCGTTACGCCTTAACTTAGACTACGTGTACTGGAACAGACAGAGTGA
>CAYLML010000109.1:0-3427 GCA_964384985.1 uncultured Candidatus Saccharibacteria bacterium
GTCTGAATTTGATAACCGGGTGGCTTTAGGGAAGGACCGAGTGCGTACAGTGTCGTTCAAGAAGTTAACCTCTCTTATTTCAGCAGCTCTTATTGTTCTTGGCTCTTTGCTGCCTTTAGCCGCCGTGCCGGCGGCAGCCGATACGCCCACCAACCTCATTGCTAACTCTTCAGTTGAGACTGCCGATCCTTCCAGCAGCACACAGCCACAGTCGTGGGCTAAAGATAGCTGGGGAACGAATAAACCCACCTATACGTATTTGAACACCGGTGCCGAAGACGGTTCGCATGCCGTCAAGGTCCAGATGACCAGCTACACCAGCGGCGACGCTAAGTGGTACTTCGACCCGGTAGCGGTCCAGGCCGGCAGCCAATATAGCTTCAGCGATTATTATCAATCAGGTGTCGCCACCGATGTCGTAGCCCAATTCGACGACGGCAAGGGCAACTATACCTACCAGGATCTGGGCGCCGCGGCGAAAAGCACCGCTTGGAAGCAATACGTTGCCAGCTTTACCGTCCCGTCCGGCGCCGTACACGTCACGATTTTTCATCTTATTAACAAAGTCGGCACCCTGACCACTGATAACTTCTCATTAACCGGAGCAGCTCCAGTCACTCCGCCCCCCGTAACGCCTCCGCCAACCACTCCGCCCCCTGCCGGCACCAATCTTATCGCTAACGCTTCTGTCGAGACTGCCAGCTCTTCCAACACTGCTTTGCCGCAATCATGGCAGCAGGACAAGTGGGGTACCAACAAGGTTACCTATACCTACCTGAAAACCGGCGAAGACGGCACCAAGAGCGTCAAGGTCCAGATGACCAGCTACACCAGCGGTGACGCCAAGTGGTACTTCGACCCGGTAAGCGTGCAGCAGAATACGCAGTATACGTTCAGCGATTATTACCAATCCGGTGTCGCCACCGATGTAGTAGCCCAATTCGACGACGGAAAGGGTAATTACACGTATCAGGATCTGGGCGCGGCCGCAGCCAGCACCGCGTGGAAGCAGTACACTGCCAGCTTCAGTGTGCCCACCACGGCTGTCCATGTAACCGTCTTCCATCTTATTAACAAAGTCGGCACCCTGACCACTGATAATTTCTCCCTGACCACGGCCGCTGCCGTGACACCTCCGCCACCGCCACCTCCGCCCACGAACCTCATCGCCAACCCTTCAGCCGAAACAGCCGACCCGGCAAACAGCGCCCAGCCGCAGTATTGGCAGCCGAGCAGCTGGGGCAGCAACACGGCTGCATACGCTTATCTGAATACCGGTCAGGACGGCAGCCGCAGCATGCAGGTTCAGTTAACGAACTACTCCAGCGGCGACGCTAAGTGGATCTTCAATCCGATAGCCGCGCAGCCGGACACCCAATACGAATTCAGTGATTACTACCAATCGACGGTGCCAACCGAAGTCGACGCCGTGTTTACCATGTCTGACGGCAGCACGCTCTACCAGATTATCGGGTTGCCGGACGCGACCGCGACATGGCAGAAATTCTCTACAGGCTTCTCGATCCCGCAGGGCGCGGTTAACGTCACGGTCTACCATTTCATCAAGCAGAACGGCACCCTGACAACTGATGACTATTCGCTCGCGCCGTATACGCCGGTTGGCTTCAACCGCCCGATTGTCACCTTAACCTTCGACGACGGCTATTCAACCACTTATGATAACGGCTTGCCTCTACTGCAGAAATACGGCTTCACTTCTACCCAGTACATCATCAGCGGCCTGATCGGCCAGCCGAATTACATGACACAAGCGGAGGTCCAGACTTGGCATACGGACGGCCACGAAGTCGCTTCCCATACCGTTACTCACCCTGATTTGACTAAGGACAGTGCCGCCCAGCTGACGACCGAACTTACGCAGTCGCAGACTACGCTGCAGGGCTGGATTGGCGCGCCGGTAACAGATCTGGCCTACCCGTACGGCCTCTATAACAGCACCGTCCTGAACGCCACCAAGCAATACTACAGCTACGCGCGGGGCGTCGAAGACGGCCTTAACAGCAAAGATAACTTCAACGCCTATGACATTA
Source organism: uncultured Candidatus Saccharibacteria bacterium (assembly GCA_964384985.1). Lineage (GTDB taxonomy): Bacteria > Patescibacteriota > Saccharimonadia > Saccharimonadales > UBA4665 > CAYLML01. The sequence continues at coordinate 2,052 of CAYLML010000109.1, forward strand.
AGGTACAGAACGTGTTTGATACTACGACTACCGCCCAAGTCGCGGATTGGGTGAAGCAGGCCCAGCAAACGAATACGTGGCTGGTACTGGTCTACCACTCTGTCGACCCGAGCGCCAACCCATATGGCGGTGCTGCCGACAATGTGACTCCAGCACAGCTTGACGCCGAATTGGCGGCCATAAAAGCCAGCGGTGTCACCGTCGAGAACATGCAGCAGGCGATGGCAGAAATCAGCCCCCAGCTCTAAACAGCCTTAAATAGGCCTATTTTGCACCACGAGAATTATTAACAACAGATTAAACCAAAGTGTTAATGCTATAGAATAATCTTTACAATTTAGCATTATTAATGTACAATATCTGTGTATAACCTCCGGGGCTGGGGCTTTGCTCATTAAGTAATGGGTCAGGTAACGCGGAAGCTATTCACTACTGGTTAGTTGTGAGTTAAGGAAGTGTATGGCGCGTAACACCCGGCAAAATAAGCAATCATCACAAGCACACAAGGCACGGGCCGGAAAGCCCAAGCAGCGTGTGGTTGCTTTGCTGCCCGCGCATAACGAGCAGGATATTATCGAGAGTACCATCGATTCCCTGATGCGCCAGTCTTATCCTTTGGAATACGTTCTGGTAATCGCCGACAACTGTACTGATAATACTATTAAAATCGTCCAGAAGTGCCAGAAAAAATACGGCAGCGACCGGCTGAAGCTCACCCGTACGGCCAACAATAAGCACAAGAAGGCCGGCGCTTTGAACCACGGCTTCCGCAAACTCCGCGGCAAGCCTGATTTCGTCTTCGGAATGGACGCCGACACTATCCTGGACCGCAACATTATCAAGGCCGGCATCAGGCAGTTCAAGCGCGAACTTCAGACCGGCGGTATCTGTTCAGCATATCGGACCTTACCGCTCAAGCAAGACGCCAGCCGCTGGGAGCGCCTGCTGTGGCGCTTGCAGAATATCGAGTTTGGACTGGCAAATGCCTGGCGGGTTGAGAATTATAAAAGCGCGCGCGTATTACCAGGCGTATCCGTTATGTTCCGTACCCAGGCTCTAAAAGATATTAACAAGCTGCACCGCGGTACGGTTTGGGCCACAGACAGCCTGGTAGAGGACTACCGGTTAACGCTGGAGCTTAAGGAAATCGGCTGGGAAGTAAAATCATCCCTAGATATGATCTCCTGGTCCGACGTGCCGCTTAAGATACGCGGCAAAGGCGGCCTTTTCGACCAGAGACAGCGCTGGTACAGCGGTACCGTTGATGAAATCCGCCGCAAAGAGCTGCGCAGCCATACACATTATGAAATTTTCACAATTACGCTGCTGGCAGTCAATTTGCTAATGCGCGCATTGCTTTACGGCACCTATGGCAT
>CAYLML010000110.1:0-3423 GCA_964384985.1 uncultured Candidatus Saccharibacteria bacterium
AAAGATATCGCGCTCCAACTGCTCGGGCGACTGTTCGAGCGCGCCCTCAAGCATGTTCCTGAGGACCTGCAGGGCAACGATTACGTCAAAGGAGTCCAGGCTGTCGTCAAACAGTTTGAAAAAACCCTATCGGATATGGGGGTGGAGCGTATCAAAACTGTCGGCCAGCTATTCGATCCAAACTTGCATCAAGCCGTCGCGACCGAAAGCGAGGGCGAAGAACATGTCGTGTCCGAAGAACTCCAAGTCGGTTATCGTATTGGCGACGACGTCATCCGGCACGCCATGGTCAAAGTAAAAGGAAAGTAACGTCATGAGTGAAGTCATACGGGGTGATTTCAAGGATAGAGACCGTGAACCCAAGAAATTATCTTCACAAGAGATTAGCGAGGAAGCAGATAGGGGGAGACTAATTGATCAAGCTATCGACGTTGTTGTGGCGGTTGGACAAGGACACACCAGCAGTTTAGAAATATCTACTGAGCAAAGAAACCTGCTTGATGAACAGGAAAGGCTTTTTGGGATTCTCAACCCAGAAGAAACAGAACGGGTCCTGCTCGGAGCTGTTGAAAGATCCGCACAGCGGGAGCTAGATAGCTAAGTGTAAAAACAGCAACAATTGGCACTCTTGACACTAGAGTGCTAATTTACTACACTGGCAGTACGAATCTTAGAACGCTAATTAATGAAAGGGTGTAACAGATATGAGCAAGATAATCGGCATAGACTTGGGAACGACGAACTCGGCAATGGCCGTCATGCAGAGCGGCAAGCCGGAGATTATCGCTAACAGTGAAGGCAACCGTACCACCCCCTCTGTAGTTGCCGTCAACAAGAACGGCGAACGGCTGGTCGGCCAAGTGGCCCGGCGCCAGCAGGTAACTAACGCCAAGAACACGATTTATGAAGTAAAGCGCCTGATCGGCCGCAACTTTAACGACAAAGAGGTCCAGCGTGACATTAAGCTCATGGGCTACGAGATCGTTAAAAGCGGCAACGGCGTGAAGGTCAAAATGGCTGGTAAAGAGTACAGCCCCGAAGAAGTCAGCGCTATGATCCTGGGCAAGCTCAAGGCGGACGCCGAGAGCTTCCTGGGCGGAAAAGTGAGCGAAGCGGTCATTACGGTGCCGGCGTACTTTGACGACTCCCAGCGCCAGGCTACCAAGGACGCGGGCAAAATCGCCGGGCTTGAAGTCAAGCGCATCATCAACGAACCGACTGCCGCCGCGCTGGCTTACGGCCTCGACAAAGAAGGCAAAAAAGACGAAAAAATCGCGGTATACGACTTGGGCGGCGGTACGTTCGACGTCTCCATCCTCGAACTTGGCGACGGCGTATTTGAAGTCAAGAGCACCAACGGCGACACGCACCTTGGCGGCGCCGACTTCGACCGCGTACTGGTCAATTATTTCGCCGACGAATTCAAAAAAGACAGCGGCATCGACGTAACAAACGACAACGCCGCCATGCAGCGCCTGCGCGACGAAGCCGAAAAGGCCAAGATCGAATTATCCACCGCGCAGGAAGTCGACATTAACCTGCCATTCCTGACAGCCGATGCCGAAGGCCCGAAGCACTTCGAACACAAGCTGTCGCGCGCCAAGCTGGAAAACCTGGTCGCCGACCTTGTCGATAAGACGGCCGCTCCGTGCGAAAAGGCCCTTAAAGATGCCAAGCTTAAAGCCGCTGATATCGATGCCGTAGTACTTGTCGGCGGCATGACCCGAATGCCGGCCGTACAGGAAAAGGTCAAGAGCATCTTTGGCAAAGACCCCATGAAGGGCGTTAACCCGGACGAAGTCGTCGCCATCGGTGCGGCCATCCAGGGCGGCGTGCTGCAGGGCGACGTCAAGGACGTGCTGCTACTGGATGTCACCCCTCTAAGCCTGGGTATCGAGACCATGGGCGGCGTGATGACCAAGCTCATCGAGCGCAATACCACCATCCCGACCAGCAAGTCCGAAGTCTTCTCTACCGCCGCCGACAACCAGCCGCAGGTAGAAGTCCACGTGGCTCAGGGCGAACGCGACATGATCGAAGGCAACAAGTCGCTCGGCCGCTTCATTCTGGACGGCATTCCTCCGGCGCCCCGCGGCGTACCGCAAATCGAAGTGACATTTAACATCGACGCCAACGGCATCTTGAACGTCACCGCCAAAGACAAAGGTTCCGGCAAAGAGCAAAGCATTACCATCAGCGGCTCCGGCAACCTGGACAAGTCAGAAGTCGAAAAGATGGCCAAGGAAGCCGAAACCCACGCCGATGAAGACAAGGCCAAAAAAGAGGCGGTTGAAGCCCGCAATCTTCTGGACGGCGCTGTTTACCAAGCCGAAAAACTCAAGAAAGACAGCGGTGACAAGATCAGCGACGAAGACAAGAAAGCCCTGGACGAAGCCGTAGAAGCCGCCACAAAAGTCATAAAAGACGACAAGGCCGACAAAGACGCTTTGGAAGCCGCGGCCAAAGAACTCAATGACAAGCTTATGCCGATCGGTGCCAAGATGTACGAGCAGGCATCAGCAGATGACGCTAGCAAGTCCGAAGACGACGAAAAGAAAGATGACACTGTCGAAGGCGAAGTCGTCGACGACAAAGAGTCAGACGAAAAGAAAGACTAGTAATGGAAACGGGTCACAATCGAGACCCAGGCAGCTTATCCCCGGAAGATGAAATAGCCTTGCTAGAACTTGATAAGCGCTACAAAGATACTTCTGCCTATGAGATAATTCCGTCTCGCACCAAAGAGTGGGTATTCTATGTTATGTCGCACGAGCCTGCCGGCTCTCAAGGTGATGGAAGCCCTGATGATCTCCCAAACTGCTATATGTTTTTTGTCATGGGTCCGAAGCACGAGCGTGTGAATGACAAAGTCTTCATATTGTTTCTGGATGAGACGACAGGGAATAAGGTCCGAGTAGTCAACACCGACGGCTTAAAGACATTGAGCAAGGAGCAAGATCTGAATGACGATGATGTTCAGCAAGAGTTTTGGAGGATGCTTGAAGTGAACGGTGAGTTGGGTTCAGCGTTACCAAATTCCGAAGATATGGAAGATTTCGGAGATATCATCGGCGCTTGGCAGCATCGGTCTGGCATGTAAGCTTAATAAAGATCATGAGGTAAAATAACAGCTATGGCTCAACGGGACTATTACGAAACATTAGGCGTCAAGAAGGACGCTTCAGCGGACGAGATTAAGAAGGCGTTTAGGCGCGCGGCTGTGGAACACCATCCGGACCGCGGCGGCGACGAAGAGAAGTTCAAGGAACTTAACGAAGCCTACGAAGTCCTGAAGGACACCGACAAGCGCAAGCGCTACGACCAGTTCGGCCATGCCGGGGTTGGTGGTGGCGCGCCCGGAGGCAATCCCTTCGGCGGTGGCTTTGGCGGCGCGCAGGGGCAGAATATTAACTTCGACTTCGG
>CAYLML010000111.1:0-3412 GCA_964384985.1 uncultured Candidatus Saccharibacteria bacterium
CAACCAGCATAGTCAGGCTGAGACCGATACTCAATCTTAAGATTATAATAATAGAGAGCGTCCGTATCCCATTGCGGAATGCGTTTCGTATACCGCGGCTAATGACATTCATAGACTGTCCTTTATGTAACGTTTGACTTGCCATGATTACACTACGTCATACTGAGGATTAGCTTAGGGTTGTCGACAATAAGCCGCTTCGACTACCGAGCCTTGCCCATACAGCTCGCTTTCAGCTATTCAAGCTACCATTGGGCGCCAAAACAGTAGCTTGGAGATTCGGAAACCGCTATAATGAAACACTATCGCAATGTCACAAACACCATATCGCAGCAGAGTCCCTGTACGCATGGCCACGCCTCAGCGGCCTGGCCAGGACATGGTGACGGTCAAGCAGCAGGCGGGGCAATTTCCGAGCATAGGCATGACATTGCGTAATTATCAATATGACCCGCGCGATCGCCACAAGCGCAGCAGCAAGACGGTAGTCGTGAAATCGCGCTGGTGGCAGCGCTTGCGCGAAAAGGTAACTCTGAAGCGTGCAGTTATCACATTGGCTGTCGTAGTATTGCTGACCGGCGGCTTCGTGGCCGGAAAGTTTATTTATAATGCCCACAAACTGTTCGGCGGCAGTATCCTTGGCGTACTTAGAACCACTAAGCTGAAGGGTGAAGACTCGGGCCGGGTCAACATACTGCTGGCCGGCAACTCTTCGGATGACCCTGGCCACGACGGCGCCAATCTTACTGATTCAATTATGCTTATCAGCATAGACACCCATCAGCATAAGGCTTTCCTGCTCAGTATACCGCGAGATCTCTGGGTCAAGGTCGACAACAGCGGTCACCAGAAAATCAATGAGGCCTATGTGACCGGCCAGAGCGACAAATTTAGCGAGAGCGGCTACCCGTCGGGCGGCATGGGACAGCTTGAGCAAGTTGTTTCGCAAGACTTTAACGTACCGATCGATTACTACGCCTTGATCGATTACAACGCGCTTGAGCAGTCCGTCGATGCCGTAGGGGGTATTAACGTGACTATAAATAGCAGCGATCCGCGCGGCCTATATGACCCCAGTATTGACTACAGCACCAACGGGCCGCTAGTAAGGCTGACTAACGGTCCTCATACCCTGAATGGCCGCCAAGCGCTCGATCTGGCGCGTGCTCGCGGCGATGCCTATGGCTCTTACGGCTTCGCGGCCAGTGATTTTGACCGGACCGAACACCAGCGGCAGATGCTGGTAGCGCTCAAGAGCAAAGCGGTATCAGCCGGTACTATCTCGAACCCGAGCAAACTGACAAAATTATCTGACGCCATTGGCAACAATGTGAAGACCGATTTTACGCTTCCGGAAGTCCATAGGCTCTACGACCTTACCAAAGATATAAGCGGCGGAAACATTAAATCGCTCAGCCTGAATGAAGCCGACGGTAAAAATCTGCTCATGAGCTACCAGACCCCTCAGGGGCAGTCCGCCTTAATTCCCGCGGCAGGCATCGACAATTTCTATGATATACAATCTTTCCTGAACCGTCAGACGTCTTCAAACCCGGTTGTCCAAGAAGGCGCCAAAGTAGTAGTGCTGAACGGCACTACTACTGACGGGCTGGCCACTACAGTCAAGAAAAAACTCCTAGCCAAGAGCATTATAGTGTCAGGTATCGGCGATGCCGCCGGTGCTCATCCGACCACCAGCATTATAGCTACCGGGTCGAACAAACCGGCTACGAAAGCATTGCTGGTAAAAACCTTCGGCAACAATGTCACGACCACGAATCCGTATGCCGGCGTCTATAACGCGGACTTCATAATTGTCCTGGGCAATGACCAGATACCGGCCAGCACATCATCAAGTACGACCACCACGACATCGCAGTAACCGGCAGGCCGGCCATGTCCATGGTACGCTAGATAGTATGAGCGACCAGGTAGCTATCAATTATCTGCACGCGTTTTTGGAACGCCACCCTACGCGCACGTTTAAGAAGGGTGAGATTATCGTGTTCCAGGGTGAAGCCCCGAGAAGCGCGTACGCGATTAAGCATGGTACCGTAAAGGCCTACAACCTCAGCGTGGAAGGAGATGAAAAACCTGTAGACTTTTATTCGGAAGACAGTGTTTTTCCGGCTCCCTGGATTTACGGCAAAATGCCAAACTCCATGTATTACTATGAGGCGTTCACGCCGACGGTAGAAGTATATATTATGGAGCGGGATGAATTCGTGCAGTTCATAAAGAAACGGCCCGAATTACTGTACCAGGAACTGGAACGGGCACTGGCTGATCAGGTAGGCGGATCGATGCGATTAAACGCCCTGCAGCACTCGCGCGCTACCGACAAGCTTGTCTATACGCTGCACTATCTCGCGCTTAGCCACGGCAAGCCGTCGGCTGGCGATAAGATAGAGATTACACTTGATTTAAAGCACCAGGACTTCGCGAACCTTACAGGCCTGACCCGCGAAACGGCAGCTACCGAACTGAACAAACTAAAAAAACAGGGCATTATCGAATACGGCAAAGGCATACCGTATTGCATCGACCTGAAGCGTTTAACCAGAGCGCTGAATGACCAGTTTATATCCGATTTAGACGTTACGCTGGCGCCTTAGCACTGTCCTTGGCGTGCAGGGTGTCGTTAACGACCCGCGCTAAGTTATGGGGTGCCGTCCAGGATTTGATAATGCAGCGGTGTGCCCCAAGCTTATAGGCGGCTGCTACTTCAGGCGAATTCTCCATGTTTGTGAATATCAATACCTTAACGCCTTTATGTTTCTTGGGGAGGTCTGATTGCTGCAGGAACTCCAGGCCGCCCATGATCGGCATTAGAAGGTCTAGCAATATAAGTTCGGGCTCGAAGCTCTTAAGTTTTTTGAGAGCTTCTTTGCCGTCGAAAGCTTCCACCACCTCATGACCTTCGTGCCTAAGGATTATGGAGTAGGCTTTGTTGAGGTCATGATCATCTTCAACTACTAATATACGTGCCAATTTTACTCCTCTTAGTAAGATTTACTTTATCTATTTATATCACAGCGAACGCCGGTAGCTATACCGAATTTCTTACACCGGAGGCTTACATCAGGGGCAGTTTATTTTTGCGAGCTGATTTGGCGGGCTTGTCCGGCAAAGCGAAAAAGAAGCTGGTGCCCTTGCCTTCCTCACTAGTGAACCAAATGCTACCGCCGAGCGCGTCAATAAGACCTTTGACAAGGTACAAGCCAAGCCCCGTGCCGGTCGTTTCGCGTTTCACGATGTTATGGGCTCGGAAAAATTTGCTGAAAATCTGGTCTTGCGAAAATTTCGGTATACCCCAGCCGGTATCCGTTATCTCTACAAGGACGCTGCCGGAGCGTTTGCGCAGCTTGATACGGACACTGCCCTTATCAGGCGTGTACTTAATCGCGTTCGA
>CAYLML010000112.1:0-3387 GCA_964384985.1 uncultured Candidatus Saccharibacteria bacterium
ACCGTCGGCCAGCGATCCGAAAACAGAATCCAGCTGTAATGAATATTCAACCATTTGGTTAAATGATAGAGCAGGGGAGCGGGGTTGTCAAGCCGATCAAAAATAAGCTTGAGCCCTTTGCTATAATTCAGTGAGAGTTTCCCTTATGTCTAAAACCCAAGACCTACTTCAGCCCCGTATTACCAGCTATTTTAAGAGCAGCTGGTACGCCCGCTGGCTTGTTATAGTAATCGTGACGGCCAGCTTTTTATTTTTACCCGATATCAACCGCGCGATTACGGAATTCCTCATAGTCCTGGCAACTATATACAATATATTGCTGCTCGCAGGCTACAAGCATGGCTGGCACCGCGTTACCGACCAGCGCGTCACACTGGTCATCGACAGCGTGCTCGCGCTTATTTTAATATTGTGTACGAACAATATTACCAGTCCGTATTTCCTCGTACTGGTGCTGGTTATAGTATCCGGTTCATATTGGTACGGGCTACGGGTTGCTGTCGCAATTACCGCCTTGCAGGCGTTAGCGCTCGCGGTGAAGCAATTTAGCGATAGCGGCACCAACAATTTCCCAAAGGATCTTATTGTCCAAGCCGCCCTCTTGCTAACAATCGGGGTATATGTATCATGGCTGACGGGATCCGAGCGGTCAGAGCGCCAAAAACTGATCGTATTGGGGACTGAAACCGAAAAGGAGCGCCAGCAGCTGATGGCGCTAATCAATAATATGAGGGACGCGGTAATAGTCGTTGACAATAATAGTAAGGTGTCTATGCACAATCAGGCCGCGGCGGCCCTGGCTGGAATCGGCAAGGATATGCACGGCCAGCAAGTCGGGCAGTCGATCTATTTTATCGACGACGAAAACCAGCGCGTCGAGCCCCAAATTAAGACGACCAAGGGGGAATCAGAGACCAGGGACTTGCGCGTGAAAGCCCCGGATGGCAGCATGATGAACGTCGCTATCAATATCGCGCCGTATATCGTTGACCGCCATAGCAGCGGCCACATCCTGATAATTCACGACATCAGCCAGGAAAAAACCATCGACAAGGAACGCGAGGAGTTTGTCGCCGTCGCGTCGCACGAGCTGCGAACGCCGCTGACTATTGCCCAGAACAGCGTTTCATTCCTGTTATCGCCGCCTTATTTACCCAAGGACGAAGAAGCGGTAGACATGCTGAACAGCGCGCTTCGCAGTTTGAAACAGCTGTCTCATATTATCAGCGACCTGACTAATTTGTCACAGGTTGAGAGCAAGCGGCTGGAAGTGCATCTGGAACCGCTCAACCCGATCGCGCTGCTGCATGATTTCCAATCTGATTACAGTGGCCAAGCCAATGCCAAAGGAGTTGACCTAAAGGTGGAAATCGACTCCGACCTGAACTCCGCGACCATATTGACAAGCCGGTATGTCGTTGGCGAAATTTTATCTATTTACCTGAATAACGCGCTTAAGTTTACTGAGAAGGGTTCGGTCACGCTGAGCGTCATGAACCCCAAGGACCGTGCTTCCGGCGTGACATTCAGTGTCAGCGATACCGGCATTGGCATCTCGCAATCAGACCAGGAAAAAATATTCAAGAAGTTTTTCCAGTCGGAAGATTATTCGACGCGCGTCCACGGCGGCACCGGCCTAGGCCTGTACATCACCCAGCGGCTGGCCCGGCGTATTACCGCAAGGGTGTGGTTTGAGACACAGCTCAATAAAGGCAGCACGTTCTACTTGTGGGTACCGCCGTACAGCCGGCACGAACAAGACCGAAGCAAAGTAGCCGCCGCCGAAACCAAGGATTTCTTCGATACTGTTTAATCATCTTTTATAATCGCCGGCCCAGCAGCTGGACCAGCAGAAAAACAGCGAAAAAGGTGGCTACGACCGCCGATGACCGCGGCGTATCGCTGCCATTGTCGAAGACATTGTTAGTGATGGCGGCAAGGCAGATAACGATAAATGTCATACCGGCCATAAACGACTGTGTTTTGGCTTTTAAAGACGTTTGACGAGGTGTTTCGCGCACGAAAAAATAGCCAATCGGCAGCGCGATAGCCGCGTATATGATGGATTTCAGGATTAATACCGCGGACTGGTCGGCGTAAACGATCATATACGGCGCGTTTGTGACAGCCACGTGCGAAGTCATCGCCTGTAATGTCATCAACGCGGCCGAAAACGGTATAGTCACCAAATAAAGGTAGCTGAGGCGTACGTGACTGCGCATGCCGAGGAACCATAATAGCCATACCTGCACCTGCAAGGAAACCTGCACAAAGAGGTCAGCAAAGAAATACGTAATCCGCAATGTGTGGATGTCGCGGGTAACCAGCCCGGGCAAGCCAAAAAATAAAAGCGCTGTCCCGAAGGTCAGGCCAAGTGCATAGTACATACGCGCGAGTGGGTTCCTGGTACGCCGGTAGCTGCGCCCGCTTTTTATTGCGAAGGCATACATGGCAAGCGCGCCGAACGACCAGGCCAGCGCGTTAATAGGCTCATGGATCATGATGCGGCCTTCATGAACCACTGGCGGGCGGCTGTTTCATCGGCTTTCATGGCGGCAACCAGCTCGTCGATGTCCGCGAACGTCCGGTTCGCCCGATGGTATTGCTCTAAACTGAGCGATAGCTGCTGTCCGTAGTAATCGATATCGGGAATATCGAATAGGTGCGCTTCGACACGACGCTTGGTATCGCCCACTGTTGTAGGAATCCCAACAAATATAATACTCGGATGGCGGATAAAACCGGTCATATCGGCGAAGCCGAAATACACCCCGTCGCGCGCAGAGGTCTCGACGGCCAGGTTGGCAGTCGGATAGCCAAGCCGGCGGCCATTGCCCTTAAAGCGGGTGACCGTCCCTTGAAGGCGAACGGATTCCGTAGCTTTCATAATTCCAGTATACCTACTATTTCTCAGCCCACTAAGATACTATGGCTGATATGAATAAGAGCAATGGCAACCCAGGCGAATCAGAGGCGCCGGTTTTTAGCGACCAGCTGCGTTCATGGCTAAAACACGGCCGGGATAAGAGCTGGTCCGGGCTCAATGATCTGTTCGCTGAAAAAACCTTCGCGATTGCCTTCATATTATTGATGGCTTTGCCGGCTTTGCCTTTGCCAACGGGCGGTATTACTCATGTCACCGAAATTATTACCATGCTGCTGTGCCTGGAGCTAATCGCCGGACGTACATCCGTTTGGCTGCCGAAGCGCTGGCGGTCCATGGATATCAGCAAACCGCTGTCCGGCAAGGCCGCCGCGCGTTTGCTGTCGTTTATTATGTGGTTTGAGCGGCGCTCCCGGCGGCGCTGGAGCAGTTCGCTTGCCCGCCGGCCGGTGCTATCAGGCGTCGGGCTTATCATGCTGGTCTACACATTCGCGGCATTTGTG
>CAYLML010000113.1:0-3361 GCA_964384985.1 uncultured Candidatus Saccharibacteria bacterium
AACTCCGAGCACATCCAATATGTACACGTACGGGCTACTGAAACCATCGGAATTCAAGGGCGGGCAGGGTTCTACGAGCAGACCGGCGCGCTGCGCGATTTCATCCAAAGCCATCTTATGCAATTGCTATCGATCACGCTTATGGACGTGCTGGAGGATATGAACAGTCGGGCTATCCACGCCGCAAAGCAGGACTTTTTGGAGAAACTGGAACCTGCGGATCCGGCCAAGGCCGTCCGCGCTCAGTACGCCGGCTACCGGGATGAGGTCGACAACCCTGATAGCTTTGTCGAAACGTACGCGGCCATGCACCTCAAGCACGCGTCAAAACGCTGGCAGGGTACCGACATCTTGCTGGAAACCGGCAAGGGACTCCACCACAAGACCACCGACATTACTATCGAATTCAAGACCCCTCACGAACGCCGGCGCAACAGCCTGATATTCCGCATCCAGCCAGATGAGGGTATCAGCCTCGATCTGGTCGTTAAGGAACCGGGCTTCGCCGACCGCATGCAGCACGCCGCACTGGATTTTCGCTACAAGGATACCTTCCAAGACAAGCAGCATATTGACGCCTACGAACGTGTGCTTATGGATGCTGTCCGCGGCGACCAGTCGCTGTTCGCCAGCGACCGGGAAGTGCTGGCTACCTGGCAAGCGCTCCAGCCGCTGGTCGATATATGGGGGCGCTCCGGCGAAGGCCTGCTAAGCTACGAAGCCGGGTCGGACGGACCGGAAACGGCCGGATAGCCTATTTTTACAGGCATTTTTTCAGCTTGATTTGGTACACTGGATGCTATGATCACATACTTTCAGGCGCTGGTCCTGGGCCTGCTGCAGGGTCTTACCGAATTATTCCCGATCTCCAGCCTGGGCCACTCGGTAGTAGTGCCGTGGGTATTGAACTGGCACACCGTCCTTAGGAGCGAAAGCAGTTCAGAATCATTTTTCTTGTCCTTTTTGGTGGCGCTGCATGTCGCCACGGCTACAGCTCTGTTTATTTTCTACCGTTCCACATGGGTGCGCATCATTAAGGGTTTCTTCTCGTCTGTCGGGGCACGGAAGATCAATTCGCCTGACGCCAAACTGGCCTGGCTGCTCCTGGCCGCTACCATACCCGCCGGACTGATCGCCATTGTATTTGAGCACAGCCTGCGCACCCAGTTCGCCAAGCCGCTTTCGGCTATCATATTCCTGTTTATTAACGGCTGTATACTGCTCATCGGTGACCGCCACATTAAACACAGTAGGGCCGACAGCTACAGCCTGCAAAACACTACTAAGAACGTAGGCGATGCGCTTACCTTGGGCCGGGCCGGTATAATAGGCGTCGCCCAAATCGGAGCGTTGTTCGCCGGAATCAGCCGGTCGGGAATTACCATGGTCAGCGGGCTGTATAGCGGCCTTAACCACGAAGATGCTGCCCGATTCTCATTCCTGCTAGCGACACCAATTATTTTTGGTGCGGGTATATACAAGCTTCCGGACTTTTTCAGCAACTTGGATGCCGGAGTTCGCGGGCCTCTGGTTGTCGGCGGAATCGCCGCCGGTCTGGCCGCCTACGCTTCCGTGCGCTTCCTGGATAAATACTTCCGCGATAAAACGCTCAGGCCGTTCGGCTTATACTGCATCGGCATCAGCGTGGCCCTGCTGGCCCTCGGTTTGTTCCGGGGCCATTTTTAGCTGATATGGCCGTCGATATTCTGATCGTACTGTTCGGCATCGCCGCGTTATACCGCGGCAAAAAAATCGGTTTCGTACGCCAGCTGTGCTCGACGGCCGGTTTCTTCGGCGGCCTGCTGCTAGGCGCCTGGCTGGAGCCGCATATTATCAGTCATGTGCACAGTACTGACACGAGGGCAATAGTGGCGCTGACCGTTATATTGGGCGCCGCTATGGTTCTGGCTAGTGTAGGGGAGTACGTTGGGATACACCTGAAATACCGGGTACTGCCGAAACGGCTTAATGCTACGGACAACGGCTTGGGCGGGCTGCTTAGCATCGTATCGCTGCTGCTGGCCGTTTGGCTGATGGCGTCAATTATCAATACCTCCGCTACGCCGGCACTTCAGACGCCAATCCGCAGTTCACGGATCATTAACCAGCTAAACAAATGGCTGCCACCGGCACCCCGAGTGATTGCCAACCTGAGCCATCTCATAGACCCGAACGGCTTCCCCGATGTCTTCATCGGCAATGAGCCGGTGCCGCGCGCCAACGTCAACTTGCCGGCGCTTGGCGACCTGGCAGCCGCCGTCAACGCAGACAAGGATTCGGTGCTCCGCATTCAGGGTCAGGGATGCGGCGGGATTGTCTCGGGCTCAGGTTTCGTAGTGGCGCCCGGAGTGATCGCCACCAACGCCCATGTAGTTGCGGGCATCCGGCAGCCGTACGCGCAAGACGGCAGCGGCAGCCACTCGGCCAGCGTGATTTGGTTCGACCCCGATCTTGATTTTGCCTTGCTGCGCGCGCCGGGCATTACCGGCCACAAATTGGCACTCATTAGCAACACTGCCGCGCAGGACACTCCTGCCGCTGTGCTGGGCTATCCGGGAGGCGGCGGCTTCAGTGCCAAAGCCGCCGTCGTGCTGGACGAAATCACGGCCAGCGGACGCAATATTTATGGTACGGGGCATACGCTTCGCGACGTGTACGAGGTGCAGGCCGACGTTATACCCGGCAATTCAGGCGGCCCGGTGGTAGGCAAGGATGGCAAGGTCATCGGCATCATATTCGCGGAATCAACCAGCTATAACCACGTCGGCTACGCGCTCGCCACCAGCCAGCTCAACCAAACGATTGCCCGGGCGGAAGCCAATAACCAAGTTGTCGGTACCGGTCGCTGCGCGGAGTAAACTACGCTATAATATAAGGGGTCCTTTGAGTAATTATTTATGAAAATACGAAACATAACCGTTAAAAAGGCCTTGCCGTATATCCTGATCATTGGGGGAGCCATAGGCGTTTTATGCGCGTTTATCCTTAGCCAGGATAAGGTCAAGCTGCTGGAAAATCCGAGCGCCCATTTAAGCTGCAGCCTCGATCCAATTATCGCTTGCGGCAACGTCATTAAATCCGCCCAAGGTCATGCTTTTGGCTTCCCGAACCCATTCCTCGGGCTGGCCGGTTTCGCGGTACTGGCAACGATCGGCTTGAGCATGACTGCCGGCGCGACTTTTAAGCGATGGTTTTGGCTGCTCGTCGAGGCTGGCCTGGTATTCGCTATGGGCTTTTTGGCATGGCTGCTTTTCCAAAGTCTGTACAGTATTCACGCCCTTTGCCCATATTGCCTGGCAGTAGATGCCGTCACCATCCCCATGTTCTGGTACGTCACGCTTTACAACGTTGACCAAGGGAT
>CAYLML010000114.1:0-3349 GCA_964384985.1 uncultured Candidatus Saccharibacteria bacterium
CAATTTCGCCTCCAATCAATTCCCATACCCATTGATCAACATCAGGAATTCTATCCAGCGCCAGTTCATGGCCCCGCTTCAGAACACCGTCAATTGCCACATGCGTGTCGCTCAGTAATTTGCCGACTGCTGAGCTGGTGTCGTTAAGCGTAGTTGTCAGCTCCTGTTCGGTCCAAGGCCTATCCTGGTCCAGTAAGTCGTCCAGGCCTACCCGATGCCCGTCGACTACGGCGTCAGCTGCGTCCAGGCATTTTGCCGTGTCATCTTTAAGAAGCTCGTGGTAACGATCCACGAAAACGGTATGGTTCTGTTCACCAGCCAATATATGACCAGCTTGCTCATAACCTCTCATTGATTTGAAATTATAGAATTAAGTTAAAGCAATGTCAAAGATTTGAGTCTCTGTTATTTGCGGGCGGCGGCGAGGGCGTCGCCGTACCACTTCAGGTCTTTCAGCAGGTCTTCCAAAGCGGGCTGTGGGCCGTAAGGGTTGGCTTTGGCTTCGTCGTTCATAACGCCGTCTTCGTCAATCATTTCACTCATGTGAACCATAGCCATCGAGGGGCCAACCGGCACGATAGCCGCTTTGCTCTCGGATAGGATTTCCTTAAGGTCGGTCATGGCGCGGGCGCCGCCGGCCGAACCGTGCGACACGACGGCCGCCGGTTTATGAACAAACTCAAAGGTGACGTAGTCCAGGGCGTTCTTCAGCACGCCGGCTACGGAATGGTTGTACTCCGGGGTCACAAAGATATACGCGTCGAGTTCCGCGAGCTTATCAAGCCAGGGCTGGACGGCCGGGTCGATCGTGCGGTCCGGGTTGTAGCGCGGAGAGATAGGCTCGTCGAAAAATGGCATCGGGTAGTCCTTGAGGTCGACGAGTTCGGCGTCGATGCCTTCGATTTGTTTGGCGTTTTGGGACACCCATTTAGCCTGCTGCAGTGTTTTGCGGTTTTGCCTGGTCGCGCCGACGATTACACCTAATTTCATTTTTACTCCTTTTATGCTATACTTTTTATAGTTAAGTATAAGGATAGTATAGTCCCAATACTATACTTTGTAAAGTTATGAATATCGCCCCTGTAAAATCACCGCTTGAACCCAAAGTCGGCTGCATCGCGGCTGCGATGAAGGTCATCGGCAATAAATGGACCGCGCTGATTTTGCGCGACCTGTTTAGCGGGCCGAAACGCTTCTGCGAATTGGAGCGGTCGGTCGGCCATATAAATCCGCGCACTCTTTCCCAGCGGCTCGACGATCTCGAAGCCGAAGGCATCATCACCAAGCAAAGCTTCGCGGAAGTGCCGCCCCGTACCGAATACACGCTCACGCAAAAGGGCAAAGACCTCCAGCCTATCCTCAAGCAAATGGCTGCCTGGGGCAACAAATACGACGCGTCCTAAAACTTGCTAATAGATCGGAATTTTTGGCTTTTTGTTTGAAGACGACATGAAGCGAAAGTGCGCCGCTAGCAATGCGACAATCAGTAATAGCGTCACAGCTATGAAACGTAAAATACGGGCATCGGCCAGACTTGCCATGATAATGGCATAGATGCTGATCGCCACGCCGCCGAGTGCTAATCCCTCCCCGATTACTTCCGATCGTTTCCGGATCAGGTAGAAACCCGTAAGTGCCGCCAAAACAGCTATGGGCATGAGAGTGTAGGTAACATTGCGATAATAGGTTTTTTCGTCCTTGTCGTGTTTATCTATTGCTTTTTGGTAGTCATCCTGCTGCTGCTTATAGGCTGGATTATCATATGAGTAATTTACGCTGGGATAGGACGGCGTTTTGGGCGGCTGGTAGAACGAGTTGATGGCCACCCCTGAGAAAGCCGTAACTGCTCCCGCTATAAGCAATGCGTATAATAACCGGACAAATGCGTTCATATATTACTCCTTATTAGTTGGCTTTTCTTTGAAATCGAGCGAGGCTGAGTTGATGCAATAGTGTTTGCCTGTCGGCGAAGTGTCATCGTCAAATAGGTGTCCAAGATGACTGCCGCAATTCTTGCAGGTGACTTCGGTTCGATGCATGCCCAAGCTGTTATCATCAGACAGTTCCACGGCAGTGCTGCTAGCGACATCAGCGAAGCTTGGCCAGCCCATTAGGCTAGGAATCGTTGAGTCATACTTACTGTCGCTCTTGAAGACGACCGCGCCGCAGGCCGCGCAGACGTAATCGCCGGTGCCCTTCTGCTGCAGCAGTTTGCCGGTGAACGGCGCTTCGGTGCCCTTCTCGCGCAGGATATGGTACTGCTCGGGCGTCAGCTTCTGCTTTAACTCGTCGTCAGAGGGTTTCGTCATCAGGCTCTTTGGCTTTCTTCTTCTTAGGGTTCTCGAGGTTTTCAAGCTTGAATAGCTTAACCGCGATATAGATTGTTACCAGCACGAAGAATACGTCCATCACGCCATACACGAATGCGCCCCAGCCGAAGTTTGCCGCCCGGCCGTGGAAATGCAGCGTGAAAGTCCGCTGGCTTAGTGCCTTGCCGCCTAGCAGCTGGAATGCCGGGTCGATGAAGCTGGCGATAAGCTGTTTGGCCAGCGCCTGTATCTGCGTAGCGATCACGAAACCGATGGCCAGCGCGACGACCGCATGCTCGCGCAAGAACTGCGTGAAGCCGCCGACGACTTCTATATCAGGCAAGCTATGCTGTTTGGGCTGGTTGCGGTTGCTCTTGGGCGATTCCATGCGAAGAATGCTGCCCGTAGTTACGACCTGCGGGTTGTTGATGTTCCGGTTGCGTGGTTTGGCTGCCATAATACTCCTTACATTTTATCAGGTGCGGCTATGCCCAGCAGCTGCAGCCCGAATTGTAACGTTTCAGCATACCTTTGCACAAGCTGCAACCGGAGTTTCTGGCGCGGGTCGCCGATGACCCGGTTGTGTTCATAAAAACGGTTGAAGTTCTGTGCCAGCTCGTACAAGTAGGTACAAATATGGTGCGGCATAAGGTCGTCCACGGCTTTATCGACTGTTTCGGAGCATTCGCCAAGCTTGCGCACGAGCGAACGTTCGTCCGGCTGCAGGCCGGTATCTGTGTCAGCATCGTCGCCAGAACCAGAGGTTTCGGCTTTGCGCAAAATCGACCTGGCGCGGGCATGGGCATACTGGATGTACGGCCCGCTGTTGCCTTCCAGGCTTACGGACTCAGCCGGGTCGTATATGATATCGCCGCCGGTACGGTTTTTCAGAAAGGCGTATTTTACCGCTCCCAGCACCGTAGCTTCATTATGCTGTCCGGTAAGCTTCTTATTTTCTACGCTGGCGGCATCGAGCACATCCGCAGCGCGCAGTATGTTACCCTCGCGGCTGCTCATTTTGGTACCGCCCTTGAGCTTCA
>CAYLML010000115.1:0-562 GCA_964384985.1 uncultured Candidatus Saccharibacteria bacterium
GATCTCCTACAAGTTTTTGACTGATTTTGCCCGGTTCAGGCGTCAAGAGGCGGAAGCGGATAGCAACCCTCAATAGTTAAGCTTTTGCGATAATTCGAAACTGTTCCAGACCGTTACGCTGAGCCAAGATTTGCAAAAATATCACTTTTGTGGTATTTTATTTTTATGACTTCCGCTCCTCGAGGCGAAGCTGCCTTTCCATTTGGTAGCCCTGAAACTATGCGGTCTGCTGTAAAGACTGCAAAACTAAGCTTTCTTGAAATTGGTGCAGGTATCATTCCTCCAATAAATGTCCGTGATGGTGTGGTGCACGTTGGACATAACATCGATCCAAGACAACATTATGAGTACATTACAAACCTCGCTGCAGCCTCGGCAATGCCCCAAAATCCGGGCAAACTCTTTGGTCTTATCTTCGACTTCCGAATATTTGGCGTTGATGATATTGAGCCAAACGAGCCTACATTTCGCAGCCATAAGCAACGATTAGATGAGCTATTAGGTGATATGAGATTCGATAGGTTGCTATTCTCAAATGTTTTTGGCGAGGCGGATACTAGCT
>CAYLML010000115.1:572-3325 GCA_964384985.1 uncultured Candidatus Saccharibacteria bacterium
CAGATGGTGAAAGCTATCAAGGAAGCAGCGACCTACGAAATAAATATAATACGCTTGAGGTCGTCACCGAGTTCCTCAAAAATAGTGGCAAATTAATCATCAGAGAGACTCTAACCCCAGGTCATGATTATGCAAACAATCTAGCTACAAACCCACAAGAGTTTTTAGGGCCTTTGGGCTATTCAGTAACGTCTTTTCGCTGGACAGGTGTTGGCATAACAGATATTGACTCGCCAGCATTTGAACTGATCGCAACAAAATCTTAGCGCAAGCAGTAACGTCTAAGGTGAAGTGTTAAACACTAAGCCGCGCTCATTGTAAGCATTACCGCTCATGCAATTTTATGCTAGGGTTAGGGGATGTTAGCAAAGCTTGTCAATATTTTGAGATACGCCCTAGGCGGGGGCGGCCTTTATCTTGCGCTCACCCAGCTTAATTCGGACCTGCCTAAGGCAACGGCACTTGCTTCGCTTACGGCTGTAGGCATCGTGGGCACGATGAGTTTCATAAGCCATGTATTGCTCCATAAACAGGATGCTAAACAAATAGGCTTCAAAACGGATAGCATAAGCTTCCAGTTTGAGGTTGGATTTGCTAACTTGGCATTCGGTGTGGTGGCGATTATAAGCTACTTCGCCCACTGGGGCTTACAAGCCAACACGGTGCTGCTTTTATCTTATGCTCTCTATCTTTTCCAGGCAGCTATTTTGCACGCCTATACCGCGCGCGCCGACAAGAAAAACCGGCAGCCCAACCTTATCAGGGCAGGGCTGACATTCCTTTTCAGTGGCACGATGCTTTATATCGTGCTGCAGGTCATGAATTCAGGGCAGTTCTAGTTCAGATAGATTATGAACTGACTATTAAATTATTGTCCCCAGATTATGCAATAGACAGCTTCCTCTTTGCTAATTGATTCGGAGAAGCCTACGCTTAAAAGGTGAGCATAGGCCCCGCTTAAAACTTAAGGAATAGTAACCAACGACAAAGCGAAAGAATTATTTCCGAATTTCAAACCCTAGCCAGTAGAGGATTTATATGAGCAAAACCATAACCCTAAAAGGCCTCCATACACTTAACCTTGTCGCGGCTGGACTGCACGCCGCCCAAGCCTTAGCCGTTTTTCTGCTGAGCGATCCCGGCCATGGCGTCTGGAGCGTGACGGCCAATTATTTGACGTTGAGTCCTGATTCGACAGCGGGCAAGCCTGTTTTAGTTTCGGCCAATCACGCGGTATTCAATATCAATTTGGCCTACCTGGTCGTAGCATTCTTCCTCATGAGCGCCTTTGCCCACCTATTGGTGGCTACTGTTTACCGCAAACGTTACGAGGCTAATCTTCGGCACGGCATCAATAAAGTCCGCTGGGTGGAATACGCGTTCAGTGCCAGCACTATGATGATCGGGATAGCTCTATTGTCGGGGCTGTATGATCTGGGGAGTTTAGTGATGATCTTCGGCCTGACGGCGATCATGAATCTGATGGGTTTGGCGATGGAAGTCTACAACCAAGGACGAGAGAAGCCTAATTGGCTGGCGTACTATATCGGCGCTTTCGCCGGGCTATTGCCCTGGCTGGTCATAGGCCTGCTGTTTTGGGCGGGCGACAAGTATGGCAACGGCCACCCGCCAACGTTCGTTTACTTCATCTATGTCAGCATTTTTCTTTTCTTCAACTGTTTTGCAGTCAATATGATCCTGCAATATAAAAAAACTGGTAAGTGGCATAACTACCTCTACGGCGAGCGGGCCTACATAATTCTGAGCCTGGTCGCCAAGAGCGCCTTGGCCTGGCAGGTCTTTGCCGGCGCGCTCCGGCCTTAATTTTTATATGCTACAGTAAGGCTTATGTTAAGCACAATTTTTCTCTATTTATTGATAGTGCTCGGCATTAATATAGCGCTGTTCCTGATCGCTTATAGATACAAATCTGACAAGTTAACCGACATATCTTACGCTTTAAGCTTCTTGGCCCTAGATATTGCTATTATTTTTAATGCCAAGCGGCTTCAGGCTTACGGGTTGATATTATTTCTGATAGTCGCGCTGTGGGCGGTCCGGATCGGGGGATTTTTACTCATAAGGGTGCTCCGTGTGGGCAAGGATAAACGTTTCGATGGCATGCGCGAGAGTTTTTTTAGATTTGGCAAGTTTTGGGTCGGGCAGGCCTTAACAGCATGGATTCTCATGCTGCCAGTGGCCCTAGCTCAAAATCATGGCGGCAGGGTCACCCTACTAGCCGCTGTAGGCCTGGTAGTCTGGTTGCTCGGCTTAATAATCGAAACTATTGCAGATTATCAAAAGTACGCATTTAAGCAAGAGCCGGCTAATAAAAACCAGTGGATCCAAACCGGTATATGGAAATACGCCCGCCACCCAAATTACTTAGGTGAAATATTAATCTGGGTAGGTATTTACGTCTACTGCTTTGAGGCACTCAGCTTAGCTGAAAAAATCTTAGGCCTAAGCAGTCCGGGATTAATCGCGGCTTTATTATTATTTGTAAGCGGCGTCCCCTTGTTAGAAAAGTCGGCTGAGAAACGATGGGGTACGTTGCCTGAATATCAAACCTACAAGGCTAACACCCGTTTACTGATTCCCATACCGGCTCGAGCAAAAAATCGATAATAAGGTTCTAGACTGGCAAGCTGAGCCAAGATGATCACAATTCCTGCGAACAGCCCATAGAATTCGCCTCTGTTAAATTTCAGAGGCTTTTTTACACCATGATTTTTAAGAAGTTATTCGGTTCA
>CAYLML010000116.1:0-534 GCA_964384985.1 uncultured Candidatus Saccharibacteria bacterium
AACTAACCCCGGCGACCTGCCCACTGACCTACGCCAATTCCAATGGATGCTTCGATGAAGGGGCGTTCCGGTTTCTTTGTAATTTTAGCCACCTAGGCTACGTCGATCCCATTGTTCATCCGGGCCAAGCCAACAGTAGCCATCTCCACCACTTCTTTGGTAATACGCTTCTCGATGAAAACTCCACCTATGCATCTTTGAGGACGACCGGCGACGGCACATGCGCGGGGCTTGCATTAAATCGCTCCGGGTATTGGATTCCCGCGATGCTGAAAGACAACTGCCTTGATGGCGGGACGACTACTTGCGTCATCAAGCCGGATGGGGTGCAGATTTATTATAAGATGCTACGGGCGCAGGGCACTGGTTATTACTGGTTTCACGGGAACAACCAGACCGAAATAGACGACCCAACGAATGTTGTCTGTCCGGCAGACTTTGCGCCATTCGACGGGTTGACAAGGTGCCAGCTACAGCCGCCCGGAAAGAGATTCCCGCGCGGACCGCTGAAAGCCGTGTCAATGTCCCAGCCCA
>CAYLML010000116.1:544-3303 GCA_964384985.1 uncultured Candidatus Saccharibacteria bacterium
AAAGAGATTCCCGCGCGGTATGAGGCTGATTGAGGGCTGGAACTCGGCAACGCCGAATACCGCTCAGCAGCCGGGCTGGAAATGCGAGGACGAGAGCACTATCGACCAACAAACATTGGCAGATTTGTTCGCCGCCGGGACGCACTGTGCGGGATCGCGTATTCAGTTGCGGTTGGATTCGCAGGGTGAGTGCTGGGATGGCGTTGCGCTTGATAGTTCAGACCACCGATCGCACGTCGCCTCCGTTTCTCAGGACGGGTTCGGCCACGGACATTGCCCTGTCGGCTTCTGGCACGTCCCTGTAATTACGACAATCATTGTTTCATATACCCATAATGACGACTTCGGAGACTGGTATCTATCCTCCGATCATTTCGGCCTGTCGCCGGGAAGTTATCATGCCGGCGGTTTCACAGCGCATTTTGACTGGTTGCCGGCATGGGATGAAGAACACGCATTAAATCTTTGGATGAAGAATTGTATTGGGGTTGGTGACGGGGTAAATGGAGTGAATAGTTGTTCCGGCGGCGCCATGGGCGTCAGAGATGCAGTTCTGGTAAATCCAAACTTTCCAACACTAACAAATACCGAAGGCTCAAGATATTTGAGAGTGCCATGAAATATATTATTGCGCTCATCCTCATTTTCCCGGTTGCCGCTTACGCTCAACACGAACACAACGCCGGCTTTAGCCCGGCGCTTCCGTGGCAAGCATGTTTCAAAACGACATCTTGCATGATGCTGCCAGGAAGCGTCGTTCAATATCGCAAGACATCCGATGGGAAAGACGCCTATTACTTATGGAATGGTTCGGCCCGAGTGCTGAAGGACTCGGCGCTCCCATCCCGTGACGGTAATTACTATTTCTGTCAGGAAACACCCGCTGGCGTTGAACACGACCACAACGCCAACACCTGCTTTTACGCACCACCGCGCTGATGTCTGATTTATCTTCTAAGATAAAGTGGGGGCCGATTCTGATTTCGTGCCTGGTGGTGGCCGGGTTCGTCGGTATTCTTATTCTATTGATCTTCAAGCCGATTACGCTTGAGGACCATGTAGCAACAATCCTGAATGTTCTTACCGGCACGCTCGCTGCAAAGTTTGGTGACGTTGTGCAGTATCACATTGGCTCAAGCGCGGGGTCCAAGGAAAAGGACGACACCACATCGGCGCTTCTTCTAAACCAGAAGTGACGGATTAGACCGGCGCGAAAAAGCGCAGAAGCGTTCCGACAGCTAGGGCGACGCCCACAAGAATTGCGGCCGTTATCAGTATGCGTTTTATGGGAGATGGCTTCACTAGCTGATCCTCCGAACACCAGTAGGGGTCACTCATCATCAATAGCCCCCTATTATGCGCGGTGTCTTTGTACTTAATCATCTGTACCACCAATATGATTTTGTTTCATCGCCATAACGGCTAGTGACGTAAGAGCATTCAATTGTTTTGAACCATCGCCAACCATTGTTGGCTGACCATACCGGATACCAAGCAAACCATTGTTCCCAGGGCGTTATGGTCAATTCTTGCTTATTCATGCTTCGATTAGGGTGATAATGGGTTGAACGACATATTTCTATATCCCGTTCAGGCTTTTAGCAACCCGAGCGACATTAAATTAAGAATAGTAACAACCCCGCAAATGGGTGTTGGCGGCGGTTTTAGGCATGATCCGAAGGAATTAGACCGCCGATTAAAGAAGCAGCGGCAAAACACCCTTAGCCGCACCCAATTTGATGAACTAAAGAAAGCCGAACTGGCGGCGGCCGACCGAGCCGATGAGGTCAGAAATGCGGCGCAGCAAGAAGCGCTCAATAAAGCCGCCGATGCTGCCGCTGATGTTCAGGACGAAGCCAATCGTTCCGAACTGACGGTTTCGACCGCAGATATTAATGAGTTGGCGGCAGCGTTAAATGCTGCGGCTCATGCCGGGAAAGCCAAAGAGGCAATCCAGCAAGCCAATATTGCGCTTGCGCTTGCGGAACATATGGCCAGCGAAATGCGCGCCGCGAATGAGGACGACGAGGAAGCCATAATGTTGTTGCTGTCCTGATGGATGACGTTAGGGCCACCGCAGCGCAAGGCAAGGGTCAGCGCGCGGAAGAACTCTTGCGCAATGAACTATTGCAGGAAGTCTTTAAGGGGCTTCAGGACGATTACATCAATAATTGGAAAATAACCTCCGTCAAGGATACCCAGGCGCGCGAAGCCCTATGGCTCGCCGTCAATATCCTCGGCAAGATCCAGGATCACATCAAGCTGTTTGCCACCAACGGCAGACTTGCGACCAAGCACTTGGCGCAAATCAAATACCCTAAACCATAACCCAAGGAAATAAATGTCTGAAATGAATAGCGCCCCCGGTGGGGACGAAGGCGGTCCCGCGCCTATTGTCCAGACCGTCCCGGCACCATCCAGTGAAGCCAAATCTCCCCGCGATCTTGCGAACTTCCTGACGGATTTCCGCAACAAGCGCGATGCAGAACCAGAGGCACCAGCAGCGCCCATAGAGGCCGCAGCGGAGCCCGAACCAGTTAAAGACGCTGCCCCTGCTGAAGAAGCAACCAGCGATGAGGCGACCAAGGAAGCCGAACCGGAAGCAGAGCTTCCGCCTATCGAGCCGCCAAGGTCATGGACCAAAGAGGAAAAGGACGAATTCGCAACCTATCCTCGCGAAGCGCAAGAAAAGATTGCGCGACGTGAACAGGACCGCGAGACGGCCCTCCGCAGAGGTCAAAACGAAACTGCTGAACAAC
>CAYLML010000117.1:0-3287 GCA_964384985.1 uncultured Candidatus Saccharibacteria bacterium
GCGAGCGACGCAGAGGTAATGGCGGCGGCCAGTAAGGCTTTCGCGCACGATTTCATCAAGGCTTTGCCGGAAGGGTATGACACGCTCGTGGGCGAACGTGGCGTCAAACTGAGCGGCGGCCAGCGCCAGCGCGTCGCTATCGCGCGAGCTATGCTCGCGGACGCGCCGGTACTCGTACTGGACGAAGCCACTTCTGCCTTGGACTCCGAGAGCGAACGCGTCATCCAAAAGGCGCTATGGGAGCTGATGAAAAATAAGACCGCCGTGGTCATTGCACATCGCCTGAGCACCATCCAGCGCATGGACCGCATAGTAGTCCTGGACGAAGGCCGGGTCATCGAGGAAGGCAACCACAATTCATTGCTGAAGAAAAACGGGTTATACGCGCGCCTTTGGAAACACCAGTCCGGCGGCTTTATAGAATGAACTACGGGTCCCTTTACGCCCTTCTGTCCTCAACCGGCTTTAAGATCAATGTTCTGACAGTTCGTTTCCTGCAGGAAAAAGGCGTAGCCAGACTGGAAACCTATGCCATATACCGCTACGCGCTTATCCCATCAGCTATTTGGAGCCTGATATTTATCCGCGCTGCTGATTTAAAACGTATATTTCATACGCCAGAACTGCTTATCATCATAGGGATACTAGTCGCGTTCTGGAACCTGCAGGCGTACCTAAGGGCCGAGATAACCAATAGCACGAACTCGATGGTTCTTCTGACTACTATATACAATATTCTGGTCTTGCCGCTGTCATTGGCGCTGGGTACATTTTTCAACCATGATAAGCCAAATATTTTTAGCCTGAGCGCTATTGCAATCTTGTTAGTCGCGTTTTTCATAAAGCCTTCGCCTGATATTCTAAACCTGCGGCCTAGCTTTTCCTAGGGTTTGTACGTGATTGTGTTTTTTGTTTTTTTGACGGCGTGCTGAGATTACTTCCTGCAGGGTATGTCCAGGGAAGCGCTAAAACAATTGAGTCCCGTGGTGTTTTTGGGGGCTTTTAGCCTGCCTACGCTCAGCGTTTGCTGGATTATTTCCACGCTCTTCGTCCGGAAGCGGGTTAAGGAAACTGCGGTCATGAAACAAAAACAATGGTTTGCGATCAGCTTGATGCCAATGACCTGGTTCGCCGCGTCTATTCCGGAAGCGTTCGCTTTAGCGGCCATACCGATTTACGTGTATATGTCTATCGGTGTCTTGACGTTCCTCATGGATACTATTTCAGACGTGGCACACAAACGCATTCATGTAAACTTGCAAACTATTAGCTTTATCGTCCTGGTGTTAGGTGGAATTTCTCTGGCAATTCTGTCGGTGTGAACCTATTCGGATTTTGCTTCGTTCTTAGCGTCGCCTTCTTGGGCGTTAGCTTCGCCCTCAGGCTTAGCTTCTCCGGCAGTTTCAGCTGAGCCCTCGCCTTCAGCGGCTTCGCCTTCCGCACCCTCTTCGCCCTCTACTTCAGCCTCTTCGCCCTCTTCGGCAGTACCGCCGGCCGCGTCATTGGCGGCTGCGAGTGCGCTTGGTTCGTAAACCGTGGCAATTGTATGGCTGGGCTCGGTTTCGACTTCAACACCTTCGGGAATAACCAAATCCTCGACTGTTACGTGGTCGCCTATCTCAACTAATTTTTCGGCATCGTATTCAAGGAAGTCCGGCAGCTTGGTAGGAATGGCTTTGACCTGCAGGGTTTCCAGCTGGGCAAGTACGATCAAGCCGTTGCGTTCGGCCGGGCTTGATTCGTTGCCTTCGTCATATCGCGGACGAATGGGAATTTCGGCATCAACTTTCTGGTTTTTGTCGACGGCGTTAAATACGATGTGTGTCAGCAGGTGCTTGCGCGGATCGAATTCGGCGTCTTTGATAAGCGCGACAAACGTTTGGTCGCCCGTCTTTAGCTCGACCGGATGGTGCTTGCCGGCCTGGCGCCAGACTTTCAGCATGGCGACACCGTTGCCCTGGACGTGCAGCGACGGCTTGCCGTGGTCGTGAATGACTGCCGGTATCTGCCCGGCGGCTCGCAAATGCTTGACTGCTTTGCCGGTAACCGTGCGGTTTTCCAGCTGCAGGCTTATGGAATCATTGGACATAGTGAAAACAATTATAACAGATGGCGCTGGACGAACGAAGCAAAAGCGGCTAGGCTTAGGTAATATGTTCAGTGTTGGCGACATTATCCAAAGCGGCGGCCTGCTGCTGATCGCGGCTATTATCTTCGCGGAATCCGGCATGTTCGTCGGTTTTTTCTTTCCCGGCGATACGCTGCTGCTGACAGCCGGCATTTTCGCGGCCCAGGGTAAATTGTCTCTGCCGCTGGTTATCATTGTGGTCGCCCTGGCCGCCATTGCCGGCGACAACACCGGCTACCACATTGGCAAACGCTATGGCCGGCGATTATTCCGCAAGCCGGACGGACTGATTTTCCGACAGGAATATATCCAGCGCGCCGAGGAGTTCTACGAGCGCTTTGGCAGCCGCACCATGCTCTTCGCCCATTTCATTCCGGTAGTCCGTACCTTCGTGCCGCCGGTTGCCGGCGTAGCGAAGATGGATTACCCTAAATTCGCTTTATTCGATGCCATCGGTGACACCGCCTGGGCCATCGTCGTGACAATGATCGGCTACTGGTTCGGCACTAAAATTCCGAACATCGACCACTACATCATCCTGGCTGTAGTGGCAGTCGTATTGATTACGCTCGGCCCCACTTTGTATCACCTATATCAGGCGATAAGGGAAAATAAACGAAATAGAAAGAGTTAAGCCTACTTTTTCTCTGGCTGGACTGAAACTTTGGCCTGGTCTATCAGGCCTTTCATGAGTCGGACGGCTTCTGTGTTACCTACAACTCCCGCGTATTTTTTTACCGCTTCGGCTCCGACCCTAAACATAGGCTCGGCACCATCAGGATTAAGTACCGATACCGCAATGGCTGCCGCTGTGCCGCCGGCGGCTTCGGCCAGCAAGGCCATTCTTGTTTGAGCTGTCTTCGTATCCGCCGTCTCGTCACTTTCCCTTTTGACTTCGGAGCGCCGCCAGTACTCGCCCCCCACGGAATAGGCAAGGTCCGCTGTATCGTCAGTTTCTGCGGCCTCTGCTAGTTTATCTTGTAATATGCCTGCAGGTTTGGGTATTCCTTCGGCGCTCAGCAGATCCAGCACGCCCCTTGAAGCCGTCCGGACTACTACTTGCCGATCGAGTCCTGTAAGGTCGCTCTCAGTAGGATCCCCGGCCTCCATGATTCCTACTATATTGACTACACGCTGCCGCACCATTTGAAAGCCGTCT
>CAYLML010000118.1:0-3267 GCA_964384985.1 uncultured Candidatus Saccharibacteria bacterium
TGCTACCCCTCCTTCAGCCCTTTCCCGGTCAGGTCGATGAATACGTCTTCCAGGTTGGCCTGTTCGACTATCTGCTCTTTCCTAAAGCCGCGTTTGAGGAGCTGTTTGACAAGGTTTTTCGGCGTGTCCAGGGCAATGATCTTGCCGTTGTCCATGATCGCGACCCGATCGCAAAGCTGTTCGGCCTCTTCCATGTAATGAGTGGTAAGTATAATGGTGACGCCTTTGTCCCGGACTTGCTCGATCAATTCCCACAAGTTGCGCCGGGCCTGGGGATCCAGGCCGGTAGTTGGTTCGTCCAGGAAGAATACTTTTGGGTTGTGTACCAGAGCGGCGGCAATACTGAGGCGCTGGCGCTGGCCGCCGGATAGCTGTTCGGCAAAACTGTTGGCCTTCTCCCCCAGCTGCACATCGTCAAGGAATTCTTTGGGGTTTACCTTCTCGCCGTAGGCGGCCGCGAACATTTCAATAATCTCGGAGAGTTTTTGCTTGTCCTGGAAGGCCGGGGTTTGGGGCTGGATGCCAATGATCTGTTTGACGGCATTCGGCTGTTTGGCGACGTCGATGCCATTGACGGTTGCCTGGCCGCCGTCGATTTCGCGCAAAGTCTCGATCATTTCCAGCGTAGTAGTCTTGCCGGCGCCGTTCGGGCCGAGTATGCCGAATACCTCGCCTTTTTTCACCTCAAAGGAAATGCCGTCCACGGCCGGCTTGTCATCATAAATTTTCCTTAGGTCTTTTACCCTGAGTATGAAATCGGGCATTGGTTTACTATAGCAAGACGAACCCTATCTGGTAAGTGTAATTTCTACAAAGAAACACCCGGCTCGTATATAGAACCGGGTGTTTCACAAATAGGCGGTGCCCGCGCGCGGCGGGAACGGGCTTACTTGGAGCGCTTGACGGTCAGGAAACCGTTGCGCGGGTTTTCGTTGACTTCCATGCCTGCGGGCAGGTCGGTAGCCTCAGGACGGCTGTCCTTGCTGAAGTAGTAAATAGTCTGCTTCTTGCCACCGCGCAACGTGACGTCCTTTGAGTTAAGGTAGTACGTAACGCCTTTAGAGTTAGTGTGCTTGTATGCCATGAAAGTCTCCCTCTCTTAACAATTAGTAGCGTACCCCTAAGATACTCTTGGGGGTTTTTGTTTGTCAACCCCCAATCCCAGATACCATGCATTTACCTTGCGCTTACCAAGGGGATTGTATTACACTGTTGCGGTAAGCATAAAAGTAATACAAGAGGTGGAATGAGTACAGATATGGATTTTTCTAATCGTACCGCGCAGCCGCAGCCTTCGGCGGCCCCAGCTCCACGGAGTGCAGGCAACACTACACCCGGGAACATCGGTCAAAATGGCGGCCATGTCGGCCACGGCGGCAAAAAGGGCAAAGGAATTAATAAGGGCGAGTGGTCGCGCATCATTACCGTGCTGGCGGTGGCGGTCGTCGCCATATTGATCGGTGCTGTCATAGCACTGATTGTCACGAGCAACAGCAACATCAAGGATGAAGGAAAATACGTGGATACCAGCAAGCTTCAAGCTGTTTTCCTGAACACCGGCCAAGTATATTTCGGCCATATACAAAGCTTGAACAGTAAATACTTCCGCGTAACCGACATTTACTACCTGCAAACTGCCAACGGTAGCTCATCGAGCGCATCGAGCAGCACGTCGAATAACATCACCCTCGTTAAGCTCGGCTGTGAATTGCACGAACCATATGATCAGATGATCATAAACAGCTCCCAGGTTACCTTCTGGGAGAATCTCCAGGATGGCGGCCAAGTCGCTAAGGCTGTAGCAACCTTCCAGCAGCAAAACCCGCAAGGCCAAAAGTGTTCTGACCAAAGCAGCAGTGCCAGCACCAATAGCGGCAGCAGCGCCCAGAGTGCAGGCTCAGGCGGCTCAAGCACTCCGACTGCCAACTCCACAAATCCTTAGCCCTTAGATGGCGTTTAGCGGGTCTGCCGGCGAATTAGCCGGCTAACCGCGAATGTCACGATAAACAGCACCAGACAGAGTATGGTGAATGCCATGCTCCAGCCGGCCAGGTCCGGCGACCACATGGGGCTGACAAAGTCGAACTCGTACAGTTCGGGCGGTATGGTAGCCGCAGGCTTGTTGGGATGATCCTGTACGTACTGCTCAATGCAAGGTACGCGGTTGTGGCCAGAGAAGTCTACGTGGTTGAGCGCCTCGCAATAGGCCTGTGCCTGACTGTATAGGTCGGTCTGGTTCTGCTGTTGCTGCTGGGCCTTCACCAGCCGCTCATAGGTATGCTGCAGCTGTATGGGCGGATATACCGACGTTTTGCCGGTGCTAAGCTCGGTATTCATATGCGAGGTGACATAATCCTGCAGTGCCTTTAGCGGCTGCACGACGTTTTGGTTTTGTTTGTCCGCGCTGTAAACGGCATCTCTGAGCTTGATCATATGCTGGTTGTTAGCCCTGAGCGCGAAAACACAAATCACGCCGCTGATTACAGCCAGCACCAGGAAATACCACGGCTTAACCCATCTGACTTTGGTCCATAAGTGGTGAAGATGTCGTTTATCCATGCTTATGTTTGATTATATCTTAGCTAGACGCCGCCCCCTAAGGCTTGTACCCTATAACTATGCATATTTACTTCTCGGGAATCGGCGGCGCCGGGATAGGACCGTTAGCCCAGGTGGCGCATCAGGCCGGCTACACAGTCTCGGGTTCCGACCAGCAGGATTCGCAGTACATAAGTTATTTGAAAAAGCACGGCATACCCGACATCCACATCGGTCAATCGTACGAAGATATCTCAAAAGCGTACGAAAGCCGTCCGATCGATTGGTTCGTTTACAGCTCCGCCCTGCCCCAGACCCACCCGGAATTGCAGTTTTGCCGGGATCAGGACATAAAAACCAGCAAGCGCGACGAACTTTTGAACCTGATCCTGCAGGAAAAGAAACTGCGGCTGATCGCTATTGCCGGTACGCATGGCAAAACGACCACCACGGCTCTGGTTGTCTGGCTGTTTAAACAGCTGGAACTGCCTGTCAGCTACCTGCTGCCAGCTAAAACCGCGTTTGCCGAGATGGGCGCCTCTCCCGACGTCGCGGCCGCCCGTTACCTCCTCCGCTGGATCGTCCGCACGCAATGCGAGAGCTTCACGAAGCGGGACGCCTTCGAGGGAACGAAGGGGAAGTTCAAGCGGGTCGAGGAGCTCGAGGCGGCGCTGGAGGTCCTCGAGAACCACGGGTACGTCGGCTAGCGGCCGCGGGAGGAGCGCTCGG
>CAYLML010000119.1:0-3202 GCA_964384985.1 uncultured Candidatus Saccharibacteria bacterium
AACCTTTTTAAAACACATACTACAATTTGGTGAGAGTCTATCTTTCTTTTCAGCGTTGTATAACTCGAAAGCTTTACGCCATACAGGTGTCGCCGTAAACCTGATTATGTCACCGCTGGCCTTTAGTGAGTTAAGAATCTCCCCCTTAGTCATACACAAATTTAAAAATATCCTTAAAATTAACAATAAAAAAGCCCCATATTTCTATGAGGCTCTCTATTAGGTTAAAAAATATTATACAGTTCTGGCATTAAGATACTCCAAAGTTGCAGAACTTGAACCGGCAACAAGTAAACGCTTAGGCAAAAACCTCTCGGTTCCGGTCAAAACAATCGTTGAAAAAGTAGAATCTGTAGCCTGTCTACCTGGGCCTCCTGTTGTTCCGTCTCCTGCCGATACCCCGTTTTCAGCGCCCCATATTTGAA
Source organism: uncultured Candidatus Saccharibacteria bacterium (assembly GCA_964384985.1). Classification (GTDB taxonomy): domain Bacteria; phylum Patescibacteriota; class Saccharimonadia; order Saccharimonadales; family UBA4665; genus CAYLML01. The sequence goes on from CAYLML010000119.1 coordinate 426, forward strand.
ACTCACCTGCATTTGATCTGGTGATTACAACAAGATCGGATACGCTGGCGTCTTCAATTACCTTGTCTGCTGCCGGGTCACTGTTTGGAACCCGAAGCGTTACGGTCAATAGATACGACACATTACCGCCATCCCCCAACTGCTCGGCCCAAACTGCTTCGTGGCTGTACTTTGTAGATGAGAATAAATAAAGTGCTAGATACGTGAAGAACTCTAAGTTCGTAACGTATTGGGCTAATGTTACATCAATTGGAACCCTTAAGTCTGCAAGATTGAAAACCCAAACGGATTTAAACAACCCGCCTGGCTTTCTCAGGTCTTCACAATTAATGTCAATGCCGCTGGTTATACCGCAATCTAAAGGCATATCGTCTATATTTTAGTAAGCGATAGTTGTCAAATCGCACTGAATGAACTGTGCGCCGAATCTCATTTCACCTTGGATTAAAGTTGTTTTTGTACGGCAGTCGTAGCACAACTCAAGGTTGTTTAGATCTGCCATAGATTCAACACCGAACACGTTGTTCTCAGCAATCGTCATGATTGCAAAGTGACGTAACAAATCGTAGTACGGATTGTCCGTATCGTTCTCAAGGGTAAAGTCAGCGATCCACAAAGGAACGATCTCAACACCTCTGTAATAAAGAGTTGCCCCTAAACCATCCTGTCCAGCTTTCCAGCTACCTTCAACACAACAGTTATCGATAAGAGAATCATAGTAATTCTCCCACATTGAGCCCGTTACCCAAATCTTTGCGCGTCCAGAAGCTATATACTGCTTCAAAAGAATGCTTGAGTTACCCCACATCAACCGGAATGTATCGCGCGCCTGGTTAGCGTTAAGTGTTGAGTTGTGCTGATTAGGCAGCGCATTAAACACCGGCTTAATACAATAAGACGCGAACGAATCCAAGTACTTAGTCCATAGACCGTCGATTGTAGAGAACAAGTTTGTAGAACCTGAGCCCAGGGAATTATTACCGAAAAGGTAAACTTTCCAGATATCCTGACGGCCTTGCTCTGCAATCTCATCCAAGATAACAGCACGTAATCTACCGCCGAGTTCATAACCTGACAGACCGTTCCCGATCAAATCAGAGTCACCCAAAACATTCGGGTTACTCAACAGACCTTGAAACTCTTTCTTACACCATGATTTGTTTATCTCAAACAAACCGGTGTCAATCTTGCGATCAGTTATAGACCCCGCTTGTGAGTATGTAGGCGCACAAGCTGCCGTTCCTTTCTCAAGAACGCGGGTAAGCGGCTGGACAAGGTTCAGGTGTTGGCCTGAACGGATGCCCTGCATAACGGTAGCGAAGCTGCCGATCTCAGGGGTGTTTATCTTTGGTTTCTGTAATAGTTCCTTGGTAAGGATACCAGGATATGTATACGTTGACAAATCAGGCGTATACATTGAATTTTCAATTCTTGGCTTTTTCATTAGCTGATGATGTTTCGTGCTCTGTAAAAATTACTTGCGAAGTCGCCCATTGGATCACTCTTCTTATCCCCTGAACCATTTCTAATACTTGTGTCGATTGGCGGGTTGGAAGTATCTCCGATTGTTTTGGTGAACTCTTCCTTAAGGCTCAAAAACTCTTTTTCAATGAGCGTCGCCCGGTTTTCAAATCGTGTTGCTTTGGCTTCGGCTGTTACTGCTTTTGCCTGTACGCTTGCCAAACTTGCCTCCGCTGCTGACCTTCCGGCCTGCGCTTCTGCGAGTTGTGCTTCTAATTCTTTGATCTTGTTTTGCATGTCGTCGTTTTCAGTGTTCTTGGCTGTAGCTTCTTTTACTGCGGAAATCATACCGCCTGCTACGCTTATTACTTTACCAGATGCCAGCGTATGATCCCCATCGGGTAACGGCGAACCGTCTTCATACACTACGGGCTTACCTGTCCAGTCTTCATCTTCGGACATTACTACGATGATAGTTCCGTCCTGTAATGTTTCGGTGAACTCGTTTTTAATCTTTGCTAGGCCAATGAAGTTTTTAAACCTCATTTTAAGGCTGTCTAAATTATTTGTCATTTTGAAATGGTTTAAATCTACTTTTGCAACGGCCTTAATGGCGTCTACGGATTCATCGATGAACCCCATTTTCTCTGCCTCATCGGCAGTTAGCCAAGTTTCGTTATCGTATAACTCCCATAGCTTTTCTTTTCCGAGCTTCGTTTTAACGTCATAGACATTTATCAAAAGCGTTTTGATTTGATCTAATTGGTCAGCAACGTGTCGTAAGTCTCTTGCGTCCGCCGAGGTGTTCATGCCCGAAATCTTTGGGTTATGAATCATAAACCTGGCTGTCTTATTCATTACTATTGTTGAACCGGCGGCAGCAATAAGGGTGGCTATGCTTGCGCATGTCCCCTCAATGTGCGTGGTTATTTTCTTGCCGGTATTCTTAATTGCGTTGTAAATGGCTTCACCCTCGAATACATCACCGCCGTTTGAGATCAGGTGAATAACTAATTCGGAAGCAGTTTTATTAACAGGGTCTTCTAATTGAAGGCGTACGTCTTCTGCGGAAATTTCTCGCTCTCTTTTGTCAAGCCCGATACCTCCATAAATGAAAATGTGTCCCGTCATGGACACGAAGTACCATATTAAAAAATGTTTTAAATAGGGGAAAGAATTTCCTACTTGACTTTATCGATGATGTTCCTAACCTGTCGCTCGCTGTATCCTACCTTGTCGGCGATCTCAATTACCACCTTGCTTTTTAGTGCGCCTGGGATGCAGCGAGCGACAGGTTAGGAACATCATCGATAAAG
>CAYLML010000120.1:0-3158 GCA_964384985.1 uncultured Candidatus Saccharibacteria bacterium
TGTTGGCAATGCCCACAGGTATAGTACGTCCATGCTTGCAAACCGGCTGACATGCAGCGTCCAGGCGCTAGTAGCAAACAGGGCTGTCGCCAGAGCTGCCGTTCGCCTTCCATGCCACAGATAGACCAGCCAGCCAAACTCAAAGATTGTCAGCGCGCCAAGCAGAGCGTTCGGCAATCTCGTAAGCGTCTGTCCGTGAGTTTGAAATAGCCAGAATATAACAGACCTGATCAATTTGAGCGGCAAATCGAATGGCTGGTGATATATGCCATGCCAGCCCACTGGTGCCACCGCTGCAGCGACCTCTCCGCTGTTTAAGCCCCCCGTGAGGCTGCCGAGCTTGTACAGAAGCAGCCAGCCCACTGCCAGGGCCGCAATTACCCCCCAGCCGAGCATGCGCCTGTTTGTCCGCACAGCGCCCTGGATTTTTTGCATCATATCCAGCTATTATACCTGAAGCGTTTAGCTTACGGGGTGAACGGTTCCTGGTGCCTGCTATCCACAGAATGGAAGCGCTGTCTTTCGCTCTCAAAGCGCAGTTCAATGTTTCCCGTGGGGCCGTTGCGGTGCTTTTTTATGAAGATGTCGGCTAGTTTTTGCCTGTCGGTGTCAGGGTTGTAATACTCTTCACGGTAAATGAAAGCTACGACGTCGGCATCCTGTTCGATTGATCCTGATTCGCGCAAATCGGCAAGCTGTGGAATTTGCGGGCTGCGGCTTTCTACCGAACGACTTAACTGGCTTAGTGCCAATACCGGTACATTCAGCTCACGGGCAATGCGCTTAAGACCGCGCGAAATTTCTGATATTTCCTGCACCCGGTTGAAATCGCTCCCGAAACGGCTGCCACCGCTCATGAGCTGGAGATAGTCAACGATAATAAGCCCTAAAGGATGCCGGTGCGCCTCCCTGCGGGCCTTTGTGCGCAGGTCGCTGATGGTGATGCCCGGACTGTCATCAATAAAGATCTGCGCTTCGCTGAGCGTGCCCATGGCATGGCCGATCTTTTCGAAGTCGGCATCCGTCAAGTTGCCTGTGCGCAGGGCCCAGGCATCCACCCCGGACTCTATGGATAGCAAGCGGTCGACCAGCTGCTCCTTGCTCATTTCCAGGCTAAAAATGAGTACCGGCATACCGGCGTCGACAGAGACATTGTGCGCGAAGTTCAAAGCCAGGGCAGTTTTACCCATCGAGGGCCTGGCCGCCAGGATAATCAGGTCTGAACGCTGGAAACCGGCCAGCGTGCTGTCGATGTCTTTAAAGCCTGTCGGGACACCCCGGATCTTTTGTTTATCCTTATGCAGGTCGTCCAAGCGGTCGAAGCTCTCGGCCAGTACGGCCTCCAGGCTAAACACGTCTTGTTTGATATGCTGCTGACTCACGTCAAACAGCTTGACCTCAGCTTCTTCAATAAGTGCCTGCAGGTGTTTTGACTCGTCATAACCCATATCCACGATCTCTTTTGACGCCGCGATAAGACGACGGCGCATGGCCTTCTGCGCGACGATATCCGCATACTGCTCTACATGCGCTGCAGTCGGGACGAAGTTGGTAAGCTCCGTCAAATAGGCCGGGCCGCCGACCCCCTCCAGGTAGCCGTTATTCTTCAATTTGTCCGCGAGGGTCAGAACATCGATAGCTTCATGGTTTTCATAAAGCTGGACTATGGCCTCATAAATACGCTGGTGGCGCTTATCAAAAAAGTCGTGCGCCGATACGTTATCGGCAATCTTAACGATGGCATCGCTATCAATCAGCAGCGCGCCAAGCAGGCTGGCTTCTGCTTCAGCGTTTTGAGGTGTTGATCCGGTGGCGGCGGCTGACGGCTCCATAATGTTACTTCTATTCCCTAGATTGTTCTTTCGTATCTATGATTCTAACAGCTCGGCGGTCCCAAAAATATTGCTTATGGCGTTAAGGTCGGCATCCGGCGGCGTTTTCTCGATGTCGAGCGACACCTTGGGCGGTTTGGCGGATGTATCAAGCACGCATTCAACACTGACGTTTTGTCCGGTCAGGTCATGAATGACATCAGCTACCTTCTGGCGGTTGGCAGTCTCTTTAAGTCTTTTTTCATGGAACGCGAAAGCGAAAGACAACGTCAGCGTACCGGGCTGAAAGGTAGGCTGCGCCATACGCACTACGCCGTAAAGCGTGTTGTGGTTCTTCTTAAGCGTCTGCAGTAAACCGGGCCACAACGACTCGTCGAACAGGGCGCTGCCCGCAAGCTCCTCAGAAACCTTTGGCGGAACCGGATCCGGATCTGGAGTTTGCGCCGGCGCTGGCGGTTCTTCTGCTTCTGTCTTCCGCGCGGGCGGCGGAGCGGCAGCTGGTACCGGTTGTGATACGGGTTTGCCTGCGGCAAGCAGAGCAAGCTCCAAAAACCTTTCAGGATCGTGCGAAACAGGTACTTCGATAAGCTTCTCCAGCAGCGCAAGAGCAGTGTCGGGCGGCAATGAGGCCTTATCATCGACGAGCTGTTGGCGCAGCACGCGGCTCATTGACTTGGCAATACCCGCCGGCTGATAGCCCGCAGACACCAGAGCGTCCAGCCCGGTAGCGACCGTCCGGGTTTCGGCGCCGTCCGCTAAAGCCTGCAGCAAATCCGCTATAGCCTCGGTTGGCGGTACGCCAAGGAGTTTTCTGACGTCGTCAACCTCAATCTGCTTGGTATGACTGCTTAGCTGGTCGAGCAGGCTTATACTGTCCCGGAAACTGCCCTCGCCGTGTTCCGCCAGGAGCTGCAGGGCTTCAGGGCTGATTTTTATCTTCTCTTGTTTGGCAATATCCGCTAAATGGGAGACCACTTTGGCCGTCTCAACCGGTTTGAACGTAAACCGCTGCGTACGGCTGACAATAGTAGCCGGCAGTTTGTGGGCATCGGTTGTCGCAAGGATAAACACGACGTGCGCCGGCGGCTCTTCAAGCGTTTTAAGCAGGGCGTTAAACGCCTCCCTCGTGAGCATGTGGACTTCATCGATGATGTACACCTTATACTTGGCGCTGGCCGGCGCGATGTAGACCTTATCGCGAAGCTCGCGGATTTCATCTATCCGCCGGTTGCTCGCGGCATCTATCTCTATAATATCTATGTGAGAGGTGTCATCGGTATACGGCAGCTTATTGATCTCGTGAGCCCAGATACGGGCCACTGAAGT
>CAYLML010000121.1:0-3145 GCA_964384985.1 uncultured Candidatus Saccharibacteria bacterium
CGCAGCAACCTTTAGCTAAAGGCGCCGAGAAAACAATTGCTTCGCTGAAGGCAGCGGATAAGCCGGAGACTGCCGTGTCGGCACCAACTGACGAGACAAAAGATGATACAGCCGATGAGACGACCTCTACCGAGGCTCCGGACAATGTTGACGACAAGAAGCCAAAAAAACCTGCCGCTGACGCGGAATCAGCCCATACAGAACAGGATGCCAAACTCCAAAAGCTTATAGAAGATAAAAAATACTTCCTGCCGATTAACTCGGTCGAACAGCGCCGATCTAAACGCTTCGTACTGCTCGGTATTATTATGGCGGTAGTGCTGGGGGTAGCATGGGTAGACGTCGCGCTTGACGCCGGACTTATACACTTGGGCGACATCAAACCGGTGACCCATCTCTTTTCAAACTAGCCAGCACTCAGATGGTATCTCTGTTAAAATAGATAGATGTCAGATCGATTATTCGAGGGGTTAAATCCGGAGCAGCGGCGGGCGGTCGAGACCACCGAGGGTCCGCTGCTTATTCAGGCCGGTGCCGGATCCGGTAAGACGAAAACCCTGACGCATCGCATCGCGTATCTTATAGCGACCCACAAGGCGACTCCCTTCAACATTCTGGCGGTGACGTTTACCAACAAGGCGGCCAAGGAAATGCGCCAGCGGGTTGCCGAGCTGCTCGGCGAAAACGCCGAGAACCGCGGATTCATGCCGTACATGGGTACGTTCCATGGAATTTGCGTGCGGCTGCTCCGCCAGGACGGGGAGGCGGTTGGTATCCCGCGCAGTTTCGTAATTTTTGACGAAAGCGATCGCCAAGCGGCCATCAAGCAGGTCAGCAAACAGCTGATGCTGGACGAAAAAGCCTTTCCCGCCAGGGTAATGAGCGGACTGATCAGCAGCGCCAAAAACGAACTGCTGGAACCGGAAGCCTATGCCCGAACTGCCGCCAGTCCGGCTCAGCAAAACGCGGCTAGGGTGTACCCCCTGTATCAAAAGGCCCTCAAAGACGCGTCGGCGCTGGACTTCGACGACCTGATTAACCGGACGGTCGGTATGCTGAAGACCAAGCCCGAGATCCGTAAGAAATGGCAGCAGCAATTCAAGTACATCATGATTGATGAGTATCAGGATACGAACGCCGCCCAGTATACTCTCGTTAACCTGCTAACGAACGCGAGCCGGAACATAGCGGTAGTAGGGGATGATTGGCAAAGCATATACAGTTGGCGCGGCGCCGACTTCCGCAACATCCTAAAGTTTGAAAGCGATTACAAGGATTGCACGGTTATCAAACTTGAGCAGAATTACCGAAGCACAAAAAACATTCTGGAGGCCGCCCATGCCGTCATTACCAGGAACGCCCAGCGCAGCGATAAGAAGCTTTGGACTGAAGCCGGTGCCGGCCTGCCCGTGCAGTTAATCCAGGTAGGCGGCGAGCGCGCCGAAGCGGAGGCCATTATCCGGCGGGTGCGTATGGGTGTAGACAGCGGCAGCTACCATTACCGCGACTATGCCGTCTTGTATCGTACCAATGCCCAGAGCCGCTCGATTGAAGAAGGGCTGGTCCATTATGGTATTCCGTATCGGGTGGTCGGCGGCGTACGGTTTTATGACCGCAAGGAAATCAAAGACGTTATGGCCTACCTGCGGCTGGTGTTCCAGCCTGAGGACCGCGTCAGCTTTGAGCGTATCGTGAACGTACCGGCCCGCGGCGTCGGGGCCAAGAGCCTTCAAACGTTCCTGGAATGGCAGCAGTCGGCAGGATTATCTTTGCTTCAGGCACTGCAGCAGGCAGACGACTGCGAGGGGCTGACCCCGAAAGCCCGCAAGGCCCTCGGCGAGCTTGGCGACATTATAAACAGCCTGCGCATTGTCAGCGAGGACGCCGCGGTCTCCGGACTGATCGATTCGCTGCTGCGCCGTATTGATTACCTGCAGTACCTTAGCGATGGTACGCCTCAGGGTGAGGCCCGCCAGGAAAACGTGAAGGAGCTTTTAAGTGTCGCCCGTGAATATCAGGAAGAAGGCCTGTCGGGATTTCTGGAAGAAGTGGCGCTGGTCAGCGACTTGGACGGCGCGAATTTTGAAGGGGACGCGGTTACACTGATGACACTGCATGCCGCTAAAGGCCTGGAGTTTCCGGTGGTTTTTATGACCGGGCTTGAAGAGTCTATCTTTCCGCATTCGCGCGCTTTGTACGACCAAAGCGAGATGGAAGAAGAACGCCGCCTGTGCTACGTGGGGATGACGCGGGCCCGCCGGGAGCTGTATATGACATACGCTTCCAGCCGTATGCTTTATGGCGGCGTGCAGCATAATCCGCCAAGCCGCTTCCTATCTGAAATTAACGCCGAATTCTCCAGTAACGACAGCCTGCAGATGGAAGGAGTTCTGACACCAGCATCTCCCGTCCCTGATGAGCCCCGCTATGTGCCGGATTTGAACGAGGGGGACGGCGTGAACCACCAAATATTCGGCAAGGGTACGGTGATGGAAATTGACGGGGATACGGCGGTTGTTTATTTCAAAGGCAACGGTACCCGTACGCTTAACATCAGTTTCGCTCCGATCGAAAAACTGTAACAGATTGGCTCCTACCGGTGGCATAGAGGGTTTGCTACAATGAAACGATGAGTCTGAAGAAAAAACAAGGTGGTGGCCGGGTTTCGGACTACACTAGCGTATGCAGGAAAAACTAAGGAAAATCCAAGTACGGTTTCGCCGCTTCCGCAAGAAAAATCTTCCGAAAAGCGCTGAAGACGTCAAAACGATGAGTCGGCATCCGCATGCCGTACCTGTTATAACTATTGGCGTTCTCGTACTGCTGACCGCTATCGGTGCGTTCCTGTTCAGAGATAAACTGACCCAGCACAGCAGCGTATACGTGGTTATCGTTTCGCACGACGGCGGCGAGCAAACGGTGCCCAGCCGCGAACCGACGGTCGGCACCCTCATGGCCAAACTGCACATCACGCTCAACCAGGGCGATGTCGTCGAGCCGAGTTTACCTACGCACATCAACCAGGACAAATTCCGTATTAACATTTACCGGGCAGTGCCGGTTGAGATCAATGACGGAGTAAATAGAACCTTTACGTTCAGCGCCGCTAAAACACCGCGGGCCATAGCTGTACAGGCCGGCCTCA
>CAYLML010000122.1:0-3104 GCA_964384985.1 uncultured Candidatus Saccharibacteria bacterium
CTGCTGCTGCCGTCGTCTAACCTCTGCTGGTCGGTACGGATCGCTTCCGCCAGCCTGGCCTTAATTGCGTCGTGCAGAATAATAGCCGGGGATTCCGGAGTTCTATTTAATTCGTGCGTCTCGGGCGGTTGGTTCGGGGTTGATTCTGCCGACATCGTATATTTATTTTATAACGTTACTACTAGTATAGCAATTTTTGCATATATTGTCAATTTGGGCATTCCGCCAAGCCTCTGATTGCCATCAGCGTATCCTCTTCGAGCAAGAAGTCCTCCAGCTCGCTTTCACCGCCTATGCTACCCTTTACTGCCTTTGCGGCAGTAATAAAGTTTCGCCTGCTCCAGTCGTTGCTATATCGCTGCATACATACATACGGTTTCAAAGCTGAAAACCATTTATTAACATCCGTAACCATTCCTTCTTCCGTAATGCCAGCGCTGCCGGGACGGTCCGGGATATTCCCTATAAGCTCATAGAACCTGCTCTCTATGCCCAATTCATCGCCTATAGCCTGTGCCAGCTCGCGCCTGATGAGAAACTCCGCTCGATCCAAAAGATCTCCCCGTCCCTGAAAGTCTATCCTCTTAGTCGGCGGCGTAAAGCTAAAACCCTCCTGTTCCATAAAAATCCCGACGACAGCCAGGCCCAGCTGGGACAGTTGGTCGGGTTCCATGTCGGCGTGGTTGGCGGCCTTAAGCGCGAGATACCTGTCGCTGGCTTCACCGGTATCTAGCCCAATGTTGACAAAAGTCTCAACATATTCGGGTAGGAAAGCCTTCATATCAGGGCCGAACTCGTCCAGTCATTATTAATATTATACTTTATTTATAACATATTTTCAACTATTGGCCGTTTTGTTTATACTGTTAGCATGGAAACACAATGGCTGGCTATCGCCACTGCTGCTCTGCAAGATGCCGGGATCGGGACGGCGCGACTTGACGCGCTGGTTTTGCTGGAGGATGTCACGCGCCGTGACCGATCTTGGCTGCTGGCCCATCCGGAACATGATTTGTCCGCGTCGCAGCAAGCAAAACTCACAAAGTTGCTCAACGAACGAGCCAAGCACACCCCCCTTGCCTATGTCCGCGGACATACCGAATTCTATGGTCACAATTTTGTGATCACGCCCGCCGTTTTAGAGCCTAGGCCTGAATCCGAGGCCATAATCGATATATTAAAGAGATTGTCGGCGGCCGGTACATTGCATCCCGAAAACGCTAAAAATGGCGGTTCCGGCGGTCCTGGCCTGAAGATCACAGACGTTGGAGCCGGCAGTGGAGCGCTGGGCATTACAGCCTATTTAGAGCTTAGTAAGGGTCGGAAGGTCACCGTTGACCTGTTGGAAATCGACCCAGAAGCCGCGAAAATCGCTAAAATCAATGTAGAAAAACATACAACAAACATAAACGTTATAGAGAGCGACCTGCTTGAGAACTCCCCTAAAGACTACGATGTACTGCTCTGCAACCTCCCCTATGTTCCAGATGGCAATACCGTTAACCGGGCAGCATCGCATGAGCCTAAAATCGCTATCTTCGGCGGACCGGACGGTTTGGATGTTTACCGCAGGCTTTTTGAACAGGTTGCCGCTCTACAAAGACAACCGTTGTACATTTTAACTGAGTCATTGCCGCCCCAGCATGGTGCCTTAAAACAGATTGCGGAGCCGTCCGGCTATAAATTGTTGCGAACTGACGACTTTATCCAGTTATTTGCCTTCAGCCCGCAAGCGGGCCGCTAAGCGCGAATCTTCATCGATGGCAAGCGTTAAATCTTCCTGAGAGCGTTGAATGAGGTCGTCTAATACATTGCGCTCTGCGCGCGGTATTCTAGCGGGGGGCGGGAAAAAGCTGACAATATTTTCCCTTCCTTGCGGCGCCGCTACATCCAGGCTATGCGGTCCGGACACCGGAATATCGAATTGAACACAATTTTCTGCCAGGTTGCCGGTTGGCGGCTGAGAATTAAGAGCGTACTTTCCGCCTTCGGTAAAATCCTCAGTCAGTACAGCTCCGGCCCAATAGTGGCTTCTCGGGCCACTCGCCACCGCACCGACAAAAGATGGAAGATGCTGCATCATATCAGTGCCCTCTTCCAGCATGTAGCCTATTTGCTCCAGTCTCGCTAAAAATAACATCTGGGCCGTACAGCGTTTCGCCGGCAATTCAATGGCAAGATGCAGTGGTTCGCCGGCTACAAGTACTTTGCCTAGCATATGCTGGACTGTGAAATTATTTTCATAGACAGCATCACCTACGGACATGTCGCCGATCTCTTCCGGGTCCAGCCCTCCAACGATTGCCGCGGAGTGCTCAATGTACGACAGCAAGCTCATAAAGCTTATATTATAACATTTGTGATAAATTAACAGGCCTAGCTGGCGGGGGCAGCGCCGAGCGTAGCGGTAACGTGCATTGTCTTGCCGCCGCGGACGACCGTAAGGTCGACCTTGTCGCCGACCTGGTGCTTGTCAATCAGACTGGTCAATGAATGTGTCTGGTCGATGTTAGCACCGTCGATAGCCGTTATGACGTCGTTCTCTTTCAATCCTGCGTCGGCAGCCGGGCTGCCGGAGACTACCGATGGATTGGACGGGTCGTTGCTCGGTGCGATGAAGGCGCCGCTATCTACGCTCAAATTGTATTCGTTGGCTACGTCCGCCGTTAACGGTATGTACGCCACGCCCAGGTACGGCCGCTGGAATTTGCCGGTCTTGACCACTTGGTCGATTAGACCCTTAACATCATTGATAGGGATAGCGAAGCCGATGTTCTGGGCATTGCCGGCGATGGCGGTATTGATGCCGATCACCTGCCCGTTCAGGTTTACGAGCGGACCTCCGGAATTGCCTTCGTTAATAGCAGCGTCCGTCTGGAACAAATCGTCCAGATTTTCGGCTGAACTGCTGCTGCCCGAGCTGTCGCCGGCCTGGACGCTTCGCCCGTAACCGGAAATAATGCCGCTGGTGACGGTGTTTTGGAACTGGCCCAGGGCGTTGCCGATAGCTACAACGTCGTCGCCCACCAGGACGGTAGACGAATCGCCCAGTACGGCCGGGGTCAGCTTGTGCCCTTTCGCATCGTTAACCTTTAAGAAGGCAA
>CAYLML010000123.1:0-3080 GCA_964384985.1 uncultured Candidatus Saccharibacteria bacterium
CAATACTGGGGGTCCACCCCTGGGAAGATAGCACGGGGCCAAATTTTGGAACGGGCCTCCCGCAAGGGAGGCCCTTTTCTGTATATGTACGTCGATCTGTTCCGTTTCGTCCGATCCGATTGGCCTCAGGCGTATCAATTTAGCCTTTTGCCCTCTTACCTGCAGCTGTTCTGCCGGCTCGATTAGAAGTTCACCGGGTTTTACGACACCATTGGCCGAGCCGACGGTCACCTGGCTGATGGTGCCTTCGGCCGCGTTAAGGTGGCCGAGCTCATAGCCCTGCTTGTCTAGCGCTGCTATCGAGGAGGGTGGGGCGCCTTCGTGCCTGATAGCGCTCATGCTCCTGCCCCCCAGCTCTTGCATCAGCATTCGGTTATAGGCGGCGGTGAAGAAGGGCTGGGCGAACTCGGAACTCTTGCGCTTCATTAGCTCGTCAAAATAACCGGCTAACGCTTCCCGGGCTTGGGCGGCCTCATCCGCAGCCTCCGAACCCGGTGCCTCTGAATCAGGTAATTCTTCGCCGGCAACAAGCAGTTCCATATGCTCAAGGCTCAACTGCCCCATGGCATTGCCCAGATTATCCGTGAGCTCTATAAGGCGCGTATCTGAGCCGGGCGTTAAAGGAAAGAAACGGTCATGGGCCGCGCGCAGGGTACGCTGAACGGTGATTAAAGATCCCATTAGTAGCTGTTCAGCCTGAAGATCTCTGTTCCCGCTTGTTTCACCCGGGTGTGCCATAAGCCCCGAACCCCTCTTGTGTTCGATTTGATTATGACTTATATCACTTCTGTTTGACAAGAGGTAAAAAAGTCGACAGGCTATATTATTAAAAAGTTATTACATTTTGTTGTATTTGACGCATCAAAAATTAGTGTTCGTTGTGACAAATAACAAAATTAACACCTTTCAGCCGTATTTTGGCGAATGATTAAATATGCCGAGGTTTGCACCTGATTTCGAGTAATTTTTTGTAAGTTGTAGTTTTCAACGCAACATTTCATTGACAAATAAGCACTAGCGTGATATCATATTAAGCAGATTGCTAATAAAATAAAAATTATGACTGATGCTGAATCACTAAACCGCGAAGTATTTCCAGACGGGTACCAAGTCTTTCAAGATGCTGTAGGACGCAACAAAGATTTCTGGGATGCATACGCGGGGGAAAGTAAAGAAGAGCCTGTGCTCGGCGCAAACGTAGGCGGCAGGCTAATGTCCCGGACAATTACCGGCACAAGTGAATCAGGCGCTAAAATTATGCTCCGAGATTCAGATACCCAGATCTTCCATAGACTGCCTAAGCCAGGCGAGTATGACTCTCCGCCAGTGGATGAGACCACAGGTGAGCTCGTAGAGTATAAAAAAGGCATAACTATAGAAGTAAGTCCTTCTACCGGCGAAGGAGACACGAGATCGGTTGAGCTGTATATACCCGACGACGCAGAAGCTCACCCAGGTATCGAGCCTCCTTACGCAGTTACCTTAGAAACGGCCCAAGGGGACGGCCAAAGAAAGAAGAAAATTGTACCTGCAGAGAATCCGGTTCCTGAAGACGAGGGGCTATTTGATAAAGGTGTAGAAGAAGTAAAGTTTTATCTTGGCGACAGGGTAATTTGGGATAGCCCAGAGGGCAAAGAAATCCCGGATCCGTCTACGCTTGATCCCCTAAGCGGCAGCCTTTGACTCGCCCCTAGCAAGTCAGCATATTGACAGTTAAACAGTAGCATGATATCATAAGCGGAGTTTCGAAAGAAATAAGAGGGTTTTCCGGATCGCATAGCGCGACGAGGGAAGCCTTTTTTATATCTCTCGGGAGGAGCAACGTATAAGTTAAGGGGAGGCCTCAAATGGCAGGAACCAAAGCAGGCGGCCGCGCGGCTGCCGCAACTAACAAGAGCAAGTATGGCGCAGACTTCTACGCCAAGATCGGCGCCAAGGGCGGCAAGCTAGGCAAAACCGGCGGCTTTTATGCTAACCGTGAGCTGGCCCGCAAAGCCGGTGCCATGGGTGGCCGTATCAGCCGGCGCACCAAAAAGACCGCGTAACCATTAACGGATACTACGGTCTTGCGATAAGATCTCCGCTACTAAGGCGGAGATCTTTTATTTATATGAATTGCGAAGCGGCTGCCGTTAGCAGGGAAGCGTCATCACGGCGGCGGTAGGCGCGGCAAAAGCGGTTGGCCGTGACTTTCCAAGTAGTGTGGCAATTGAAACAACGGTAGTGGACAAAATCCCCCTGTTGCAGGCATTTTGTGCCGCAGCTCGGACAGATACTGCGCTTATACAGCCAGTCGCGGTAGGTGTCCAGGCTGCTTTGTATGTGATCTTCGCTTATGGCCAGCCCAAGTTCCGTGGCTACCTGCCGGGCCCGCTCCCAGGCGTCGATTTCCAGGCGCAGCAGCTCGAAATCCGCCTCGTAAGAGATGTGTCCGGATAGGGCGTGGCCAGTTTCGTGCAGCAAGGACCATGCTGCTTGTTTGCCGCGGGCGTTCGCCTCATATGAGATTTCCCCCGTTTCGGGCGACCAGTAAAACTGCTGGCCCGGCGTAAAACGCAGGGCGGGGAATTTGGCGCGTAGTTTGATTATAAGATCATCCATGCCTTACCCCCGTTCGGTTTGCTTGATCAGGTCGTAGCAGCCGTAGAGTACCGCTTGTTCGGGGCGCTCCGCGGGAACGATGCCCTTGGGCTGGCGGACGACCGGATGCAGGTGTTCTGAGAGGTAAGCCGCGATTGTATCGCGGAATTTCAGCGTGTGGGCCCCGACGCTGCCGCCCAGGATAATGACCTCGGGCTGGACTATCGAGCAGACGGCCGCCAGCCCGAAGGCCAGGTTTTCGCCGATTTGGCGCCACTCGTCCGGGTCAGTGATCTCAGCTGCCTTCTTATGGAACTGCTCTACCACGCTGCGGCCTCCGGCGAAATCCTCCCAATAGGCCAGCTTGCCATCATGCGGCAGCGGCATTTTGCCGGCCTCCATATCCTGCAGGGCGGTAGCGATCTTGCCGTCGACAATCAGAGCGCCTCCCAGGCCTGTACTGACAGTGAAAAAGAGCACGCGCTTATAAGTGTCCTTGA
>CAYLML010000124.1:0-3024 GCA_964384985.1 uncultured Candidatus Saccharibacteria bacterium
CGGGAATCACCAAGCTTGTAGACGTCGCCTTTCTGGGCTGCCACTTCTTTGATATCCAACTTCTCCAGTTCTTTCTTAAGATCAAACTGCTCCGGCTCGTCTATATCAAGGTCGAAAATATCATCCAGCTCCTCACTGCTGAAACCGACATCCGCCAGAAGCGACTCGTCGAACTCGGCGAGTAAATCCCAATCCCAATCACCGGTATTCTTATTGAGCCGAAGCGCCAACTCCCTGGCTTTCTCCGGATCTTTGATGTTCACTTGTACGCACGGCGCCGTTTTGTAGCCCAGCTCTTTGGCAACGGATAGGCGGAAGTTACCGCCAAGTACCGTATTGTCATAGTTAACGACCAGCGGATCGACAAACCCAAAGCGTTTTATACTTTCCCTTAATCCGGCCGTCGCTTCATCTGTCCAGTTGCGCGGATTCCGGGGCAGATCCTTCAGCTTCTTCACCGGAACTTCCGTGATATTTAATGATTTTTTAATATTTTGAGACATGGCGAATACCTCCTTTGTCTCGTTAGGAGGGTGCGCTTTTGTTAAATAAAAAGCGACCCTTTGATATTGACAGCCTTAACGGCTTTAGTAGGACTATCTGTCCTTGTCAATTCATGGGTCGCCTTGGAACGGCGTATTTGGTTATCCCTTAGAATCGGGCTAACACTTCGTTTAGCTATATAGCAGGGTACACTTGTGATACGCGCCTGTCAATAAGACTTCTTGACACTATTACTACACTTAAGTATATTGATAATATGAGCAGTGAAATTTCACTTTTAGACAAAGAATACTTAACCGTAGAAGAGGCGGCAGATGTTCTAAGAGTTCACTGGCAGACGGTTCTAGAATACATTCGTAGCGGACAGCTCGAAGCTGGCAAGGTCGGAAAATCATATCGAGTCACTTCTCAGGCTCTTTTGGCATTTTTACGTGAACGAACTACCGGCTTAAGCAGCGCAACCCTTAAGGAGCGTATTGATGACTTGATAGGAGACGAAAATTTAAAGGATAAGCGTGGTCTGGTTTTTTCTGCCAACTTTTTACCTCCCCTTACTATCAAAAATCTTTTCGATGCCGATGAAAAGAGCTTTGTCGATCTCATGAGAAATCCGCCCACAACCCGGCGAATGGGGTGGAGTTTTCAAACCAGCAGAAATGATCCACGGCCAGTGCTGGGTAAATACCTAGAGGTTAAGGGCGGCGACACGTTCCGGGTCCGGCTCTATAAAGATGGTCATTTGTTAGCTTATGGCTCGGCGCAAGCTGAATTTCTTAGCTGGGCAGTTAATAAAGATACCTCGGGTAACCAGGTGGAAGGCAATAACATCAATTCCTTAGCGGTTGCCGAGTTCATGTATAACTATTCATCTCTGGTCGTAGGTGTAATCGACCGCTTAAAGCACCAGGTCAAGACTATCGATCTGCATCTATACATCTACAACCCTCATGCTACCGCCATCCAGAATATGTTAAGCCACGCAAACATGTTGTTGCCGCCGTCGGATTATGGCACAACCATGAAGGAAAAAGAATTACTGCTTCACGCCAACACTAACTATGAAAAATCCATGGGCACCAATACTATAGCTGCGATACTTTGGAAAGAATACTCGCATGCCTTCGGTCTTCTAGACAATGAGATTGCCTATCTGAGTCACGATAAAACCACATTTAACAGCTCGACTTTTGATGAGGCGTTACGATGAATGAAGAGCGCCACTATGACTATGATGTTGCATTCTCGTTTGCTGGCGAGCAGCGAGAATACGTTCAAGCCGTTTATCAGCACCTCACATCAAAGGGCGTAAAAGTATTCTACGATCAAGATGAGACTGTTAACGTGGAAACGTGGGGGCAAAACCTCGTCGATTATTTTAATGACATCTTTACTCACAAAGCTCGGTTCTGTGTGGTTTTCATCTCACAAGAATATGCGAATAAAGTCTGGACGAACTATGAGCGACAAGTAATTCAGGCAAGGGGTTTAGTTGATGGCGGATATATACTACCTGCGAGGTTTGATGGTACCAAGCTTGTAGGCGGCGTTGACACGACCAAGTATGTGAACCTCGCCCATCTTACCCCAGAAGATTTCGGTAATATAATTTTAAGAAAAATTAAATCAAAGTCTGCGCCGGATAAGCCACCAGAGATTACCTTTAGAACACCTCGCGTTCCAAAAGTTTTTAACCCATACAAAGAACGAGAGTCATGGATAGAGGCGATAGCTAATGAAATTACGAAACGCTGTGACGCGATCGCTGATCCGCCGACAGAATGCACCCACTTGAAACGTGGCGATAAAGATAGTTTGCGCATTATTGTAGGAGGTAAGACAATATATGCCCTCGACATAGAAAGAGGCGGCACTGGTAGTGACGAAGGCTTTAGCTTCTCTCAGGCCGAAGGAAGTTCACACATGAGCGGTGGATATCAAGCTCAAGGGGAACTGGCATGGGACAAAAATTCTGGTGCTGTTGTGCTCGAATTAATGGATTTCAGCCTACTGAACACATTGTCAACTGATTCAAAGTATAGCCTAGATGGCTTTATCGACCAGCTATGGGATAAAGTAGTTGATCTCATAGAAGCACACGTCGAAGGAGACAGATAGTGGAAATCAACTTAATCGCCGATGTTAGGGTGAAAGCCGTGCACTTCGCGCTCGTGAGACAGGATTATGAATTTTATCGGGTGGTACTTGACTTCATCAGCGACTTTCCTGACAAGAACCGGCTTATCAAACACTACTACGTCTGGCTTAGCCAGCGCTATGTTGATGATACCTTAAGAATCAGACGAAAAACCACCCAACAAGATTATGAAAAGGTTGCTCTAAAGCTTGCTAAACACCGTTTTGATAAGTATCAAGAAGTCCCTCTAGAAACAGGTTTAGATGTCAGTCAGGAGAGGGGCATTATTCCTATTTCAGATGCACAGAATTATATACATCCAGTCGAGAAGGACTAATTATGCATAAACCTATCATCTATGAAGTGTCTAAAGAATGTGAGCATTG
>CAYLML010000125.1:0-3008 GCA_964384985.1 uncultured Candidatus Saccharibacteria bacterium
TGGCGGCAAGAGCTACTGGTCTTCAAACTTCAACTACGGCCAGAGTTCGTTCTACTCCATCGATATGCAGATTACCAACGAATTTTATCCTGACAATTTCACATCGCAGAATATTGTTGATGCCATCACACTCATGGCTAGCTTGAAGGTTGGAACCAGTCCGATTCTTCCGGGGTTCATCAATCTGGACGGATCGCCGGGCATGTCGATTAGCATAAGCATTGATACGCTCATAGGCTGCGCCAACATGCTGGTGAAGCTGATGGCTAAGGATGGGGGGCTGTTCGCGTCAACTGCTGCCTCAGTGTACGCCACTCTAAAGGCGGCAATCAACAATGTTCCAATGACGGCCGGCATAGTAGACAACTCCATTACGCCAGGGCTGTCGTTAAACCAGACAGTCAGCACTTCCGGTACCACCATTACCGGCACGGGATTTAACGGCGTAGTCGTAGATGGCATGGCCTTGCGCATAGGCAATGATGGATGCTACCGTGTTGCCAGCCATACTAATACCACCATTACTACGTATGAAACTCTCACCACACACGCCTCGGTTCTACTGCTGCCTGCACTCTGGGAAGTAGGGTATTGGGACTCCATCTCCCTCAACCACAAAATGAGCGCGATTACCGTGTTCCTTTGCCGTGGGTTTCAGGACATGGCGGCAATTGCAACGGCACTTTATCAGATCACCGGAACGGCGGGGTACGCCACCGACTCCACCGCCTTCACTGCTTCGGCGAACTCGATTATCACGGCCCTGCAAAGCGATTCATGTGTGCTGCTAGACACCACAGCCATAAATGGTAAAGCCACCAATTCCGGGCTGTTCGTGTTGGATCATGACGGCTCGACTAATGGAACGTACAACTACGCCTACCCGGATATATTTGCCAGCGCCGTTGCGGCGGCGCTTGGATACACCACCCCGGCAAGGGCAGCAATAATCAGCGATTGGATTGCTGCGAATCTGGGCACGATCATGGACCCCTACGGAGCATTCCTTCACACACTTCCGGGAGTGAATATACAGACGCAGACCGGGGACTACTGGCAGGCTCACCTTTATTGGATTCTGGCATGTTTGTTGCCACGCCATCCAGAGGCAGTAACGACGATTCTAAACGCTTGGCGAGATGCGCCACCACAATGGCAGAGTATGGAGTACCGAAAAAATCCGGTGTTCAACAATGACTCCTCCACGTACGCAGGGACTGGCGCGAATTACCTAAATTCCGTCGCTCCAATTCTTGCGTTTGCACGGCAGTTCGACGGGCAGTGGAACGAAGGGTCTACCTCCGCAGGTGCTGACCCGGGGCTAGCTGACGTGTACCCGGCGTTCATGGATTGTGTTGGCACCCCGGGACTGCTCATACCAGATAACGTGCTAGTTCCGAGTACCGTGAATGTTCTTACAAAAGAAGGAACCGATCTAGATTGGAATGTGGCCAACCCCATTTCCAATGTTGACGGCCTACACTTTGGTGTGCCAAATATCGACGACGGTGCGATGATCTCGATGGACGTTAAGCTGATAGCGGCTGGCTCACAAGCGGGCTACGCTGTTGTGTTTGCAGGCAGATTCACGCAGTTCACTGGTGGGAAGTTCACGATTGTGGCCATTAAGACTGGCGATCTTACTAATTTGCAAGTAGCCGATTTCAGTACCGGATGGTGGAACGCGTCTCCGGTAACGCTTCCAAATGACGGCAACACCCTGCGAATGCAGATGAAGTATCGCGCCGACCAGACGATCTACTATAGGGCATGGAGAATAGGTATTGACGCCGTTCCCGCGTGGTCGCTGGCCCGCAGCGGGGCAGCGGGATTTTCACAGGTTGGAGTCAAAAACTTCTTCGTTGGATGCTGCGGGTCACACGCGAAGTTTAGCAATATTTTTGTGAACAACGCCTACGCAATTGACCCGGTTGGATACACGCTTCCGGGGGCGAGTTTTCCGGCGTTGCCGGCATCGGTGGATACGGCAGTAGGCGGCGGCGGAGCTCTGGCCCAGGTGAGCGGCGCGGCGATTTGAACGCGGCGAGACGCCGCGTCTACTTTGAAAGGTTGAACCATGAATCCCATGACTCCCATCGCGATCGGTGCTGATGTCACCACTCCGGCCCAGGCCTGGGCAGGCGGCCTGGGCACCACGGGCCTGCGCGGCGGCACGATCAACGGCACCACGAAGATGCAGTGGTGCGAAAAGCCGTCCGCCACCACGGGCGACTGGTTTGATGTCACCGACTCGGCCGGCACGGTGCTGGCGTTCACGGCCCAGGGGATCAAGGGCTTCAACCTGGCGGTGGGTTACCTGCGCTGGGTCACGACGGGATCGACCAACCCGGTGATGGAAGTGGTCTGCTCGGGATCTTTGGGGAATGCGGCCAAGCCGTAACGAGTAGGCCGGAAGTTGGAAGTTAGAAGTTCGAAGTTCGCAGTTTGAAGGCAGCCATGGAAGCCTATCTGACAGAAGAAGAAGTCCAGACGCTCGGCACGCCGCTGGCGGCGGTGATTGGCGGCATGCCGGCGCTACTGGCCCTGGGCGGCGATAGCCTGGTGGCGGTGCTGGGCCTGGCCTCCAATGACGTGGACCGGGCCATGCCGTACCAGGGGCGCAAATATGCCCCGCTGCAGGTGCTGGAGTTTCCGCGGATCCCGTACGGCTCTTTCACGCGGCGCGACCAGAATATGCCGGTGGGGGCGGAACTGGCCCTGAACAGCCCGGCTTTGATGGTCTGGGACTGGGACGCGACCAACAATGTGCCGATCGTACCGGACGCCGTCAAGCTGGCCTGCCTGCTGCAGGGGGCGTGGATCATGTCAGCGGACGGCAAAGCGGCGACCAAGCGGCTGGAGGCCCTGCGCAGCGGCCTGGCGAGCCAGCAGATCGGCACGGCTGCGGAGGCTTATAACCTGGCGCAGGCGATGGCCGGCGGCGGGATCTGCCAGCGGGCGGGCCAGATCATGAATACCTATGCCCTCCGATCCGGGAGCATGATGTG
>CAYLML010000126.1:0-3001 GCA_964384985.1 uncultured Candidatus Saccharibacteria bacterium
GGCAGTTCCTCGATATCGATAGCCAGACGTTCGGTAATCGTTGATCCGGCCGTTTCGGTATTCGGCGAATTGATCACACCGACCTTAAGGAAGTTGGAGCGATCCGGCGCATAACAACCGAATATCCCACCCAGCAATTCGTTGAACACCTGAGCGCAGGTCTTTTCTTCTTGCCCGACAAAATAGCTGATATCCGCCTTCGGAAGCTGGCCAAAAGACGGCTTATTGATGAACTCAGCCCCAAGGCCCGCCCGATCTGTAGCCACCCGCAGCAGAACCTGGCCAAGATCAGCCGTGTAAGTCCCCGTCGCGTCTGTATCGCCCCTGACATCGCAGGTGATGAGCCATTGAGGCCCGGCAACACCCAGACCCGCCTTGAATAGACCAAGATCGAGACAGGTGATATAATGTCCGGCTGTGACTTCGGTATTGACCAGATCGGTGAGGTCCGAAACATCGCCGTCATTGATCAGGTCAAGCCCGCCGTCGCGTACCGTATCGATGGCAAAGACCCGCCCATCATGGATTTGGTATATCCAATTGGCGCGGTTGATAAGAACCGGCGTAGGGTTGAAACATGGCCCGTAGGCAACCGGCTTCACCGTACCCTTGAGGTTCGCATCTCCGTTGATCCCGCCTGTGCCCGTATAGCGTGAGTAAAGCGGCTTTTCGAGATAGTCTGTGACGGACTTGAGCCGAAGCGTGATCCGGTCGCGCGTGGCCTCAAATCGATCACCAAAGAAGACACCCGTTATTTTGCCGTTCTGCACATAGCCGTCTGACTCAACCAGACGAACCGTGACGGGCAGATCAGCAACGGAGTAATTTGTCAGCAGATAATCGAGCGCGCCGTCAGGGTTGGCAAAATCGATACCGCCGATGCTGATTTCACCGCGACGGTCTTGGTCAGGGTCCTGCGGCATACTGCGCTCGATATCAGCCGAGTTCAGCAGGCGTGGGGCGTATCGTTTATTGGCGCGAAGGCTGTCATCCGGCCTGCCGAAGAACTTGCCATTCGAGAAGTAGAACACCTTCTTTGTGCGGGCGATGCTGGCGCCTGGAATATCGCAGAAGGCAAACGAGCAATATGGATCGGGGATGAAGTCGGATATGACCTCAGACGACAGTTCGCGTGCGGTTATCTCGACAAGGACGCGGGATTGCGCCGGAGAGAGGGCGAAGAGTTCAAAACTGCCGGGCGTGACGGTTTCGTTTGGCAGTCCGCAGAACGGGACTTCACAATACGCTGCGAATGACCACACATTAAGCCGCCTTCAGTAGTGCTTTAAGGGCATCCGCCGTTTCGCGCGTGTTCTTCACCAGATTGTCCAATTGTTCGGCAGACAGGTTGCTGGCAGCGGCAGACTGGTCAGACAGTTCAGACAGGCTCACCGCCACCTCAGCCAATGCGCCAGTCAGATCGGTTGTCGTGGTCTCTGGCGATTGCACCGTTGTCGGCTGAATGATGGCCTTAGCCAATGCAGTTGCCAGTTGATCGGCTGTGAAGCCTGAGGAAACCTGCTTCGACTGATAATCGAGATATTCAACCAGCTTGGCGTTGATGGCCGCATTGTTCGTATCCAGTTGACCGGCCGTCAGCGCGAGGGCTTCAAGGTTCGGGTCGCCGCTCTGCAGGATATCGCGGATATCGGTCAGCAGGTCGTACTGCTTGATCAGCGTATCGAGTTGCGATTGCGCCAGATCGACTTGACCCAGGGCCGCAGTCTGCGCCTTGCCGAGCATTTCAGTGACGAGGTTATAATCTGCCACGAAACGCTCAGTCGAGCCGTACAGACCGCGCGAGGCTTCGATCAGCTTATTCGCCAGATCAGGCAATGCCGTGCCCGCTGCTTGGTCGCCACCGATGGCCTTGGCCGACAACTCGCGGAATTGCGCCTCCAGAGAGGTGACGTTCTGCGCTGGCGTTTGGCCGGAATATTTGTCGATGATGCTTTGACGCGTATCGCCGATTGACTTGGCAATGTCCGTGAAGGCGCTGATCGTGTCTTGCAGGGCGGTCTTGGTCTTCTCGAACTCATCAATCTTGGTCGATAGCTGATCATTCAGTTGCGCCAGAACCACGCCGATCTTGCCGGTATAATCCTCAACGAGGCCGAGGTAATCACCGAGGGAAAGCTTCTGCTGATCAGTCAGCTTATCGAAGAAGTCCTTGGTCTCCATCGCGTTCAGGCGTTCTGCGGCAACGATATTCGCCCCCAGAGCCGTAGCATTGGCCAGACGGTCTTGTTGCGTCTTGAGCAGGGCTTTCAGGCTGGCCAGCGTTGGGTTAGCTAGTTGATCTATGGCTGAGGAGGTCGTAGTGTCGAAATTGTTTCTCAGCGTGGCCTTATTTGCCTCGTATGCCGCCGTCAGAGCCGCAGTCGATTGGCCGGCATCCTGCGCAGCCTTTACCAGAGCATCGAAGGCTTTTTTCAGGTCCGTGATATTATCATAGGTATTCGACAGGCTATCGATGAACTGATTGAGTTCGGCAGAGTTCAACTGCTTGACCCAGTTCATGTTCGCACCGGTCGCCTGCGCATTGGCGATGCGCTGCGCCTGCTTGTTCAGAAGATCGGTAAACTGCGCCGCGACGGGCGATGTGATAGCCAGCAACTCGGACTTAAGCTGATCATTGAAGGCGACGCGCAGGACGTTCTTGGCCTGAGTGAAAGCGCTCCATACGTCATTGACCGATTGCCCCGCCGCCTGCGCTGCGCTCATCATGGCTTGCAGTTGCGCGTTCAGGTCGCCAATACCAGATGCAGCGGAACCCATGTTCGAGACAAGGGCGCGCGTTTCCAGATCGTTCAGTTGCAGGACCGCGCTGATATCCCCACCCAATGCCTTCACGTCAGCCAAACGTGAAGCCTGGCTTTTGACCAGTGTCTCAAATGCCGAGGCAAACGGCGTGATCAGGGCTGAAATCTGGCTGGCGATATCGGCGTTGAAGGCATTCTTTAGCGCATTCTTCGCCGTGTTATAGGCATCTTGCAGGGCA
>CAYLML010000127.1:0-2966 GCA_964384985.1 uncultured Candidatus Saccharibacteria bacterium
TACATATGACGAGGAAGGCGCGCTGGGCTGGAAGGCATCAAAAATAAAAACCGGGCTGGACGGCACTTCGATTACTCTCAAAAAGTGCACAAAATCCCTTAAGCTTAAAACAGGCCTGGTCGGCCGGCACGAAGTCGGCTTCGTGGCTTTTGTTGCCGCCTTCGCACTTCAGCTTGGCTTGAGCGAAAAACAAGTACAAGCCGGCGTTTCTAAAACAAAGCCGTTTGAACACCGCATGCAGCCATACCAGCTTGCCGGTGCTTGGATCATTGACGACACCTACAATGGCAACGTAGAGGGCATTAGGGCCGGCGCGCGGCTGCTGCACGACCTGGAAGCCAAGCGCAAGATTTACGTGACACCCGGCTTGGTCGACCAGGGCGCAGAAACGAGCCGCATCCACCGTGAAGTCGGCACGCTCATCGCTGATGCCAAGCCGGACATCGTCGTCCTCATGCAAAACTCCGTTACGGATTACATTAAACAAGGACTGGCGGCCGCGAATTTCAAAGGCGAAGTCCGCACCGAGACCGACCCGCTTGATTTCTACACCAACCTCAACCATTTCGTCGCCGCCGGCGATATCGTCCTCATGCAAAACGACTGGACCGACAACTACGCATAAGCATATTGAATTGTAGCCGTTAATTGCATATACTAATTGCATGGAAACTGTAGCGGTTATCTTTGGGGGACGTTCGGCCGAGCATGACGTATCCATCGTGACGGCTCTCGCGAGCATTATCAAACCGTTGGAGCTGACCCGTAAATACCGCGTAGAAGCGGTGTATATCGCTAAAGACGGCGCCTGGTACTGGGACGAAAAACTCAAAAACATCGAATTGTTCACCTCCGGCAATATCCAGGACTACGTGCAGCGGAACCAGCCGGCGAGTGTCCAGTTCGACGGCGGCATGACCCTTGTCAAAGCCAGCGGCATCGCCGGCCGCAAGCAGTCGCGCAAAATCGACCTGGTTTTCCCGGCTATGCACGGCACGTACGGTGAAGACGGCGCGCTCATGGGGCTGTTGGACATGGCCGGCATCCCGTATGTGGGCTGCGGTGTCAGCGCGTCGGCGGTAGCCATGGATAAGGTGCTTTCCAAACAGCTGGCAGTAGCGAACGACATCCTGGTTTCTAATTTCCTGACATTCACCAAGGCCGACCTGGAGCGTCAGCCGGGCGATGCTGTAAAAGCCGTCCAAAAAGCCCTGACATACCCGTTATTTATCAAGCCGGCGCACCTTGGATCCAGTATTGGCATTAGCCGCGCGAAGAACGAAACCGAACTGCGCAATGCCCTGGAGGTCGCCACTCATTACGACGACAAGGTCATCGTGGAAGAAGCCGTTTCCAACCTCATAGAAGTCACGCTGCCAATTATCGGCAACGAACGACCGCAGCCGGCGTTGTTGGAGCGCCCGCTCACCAACCCCGAGGATTTTTTTGATTTTGATACCAAGTACTCACAGGGCGGCAAAAAAGGCGGCAAAGGCAAGGGCGGCGCCAAAGGCGCGCAGGGCTATAGCCAGATCCCGGCCGAAATACCTGAAGAAGTCTATGTCCGCGCCGAAGCCACCGGCGTGGCAGTGTACAAGGCCTTGGGCTGCAGCGGCATCGCCCGTGTCGACATGCTCATCGATTCAAAAACCAAACGAGTCTACTTCAATGAAGTCAATCCACTTCCCGGCGGTCTGTACGCCCATAACTGGAACCGTGTCGGCATAAGCAGCGTCGAACTCGTCCAGAAACTGATCGGTTTCGCTAAGGAGCGCCATTCCCGCCGACAAGCGCTAACGACCACGTTCAGCACTAATTATCTCCAGCAATTCTGAGTATGAGATTAAGTATCGTCCATCCCGGCGCCGGTGAGTTGCATTATGAAATACGCGGCATTGTCGAATTCGCCGAGACTATGGCTGGCACTGGCATTGATATTACCTGGGAAAACATCGGCGACCCCATAGCCAAGGGCGAACAGGTACCCCAGTGGATCCGCGAACTTATCGTTAAGGAGGTAAAGAAAAACGAGGCGTACGGCTATTCCCCGACCAAAGGCTTGCAGGCCGCCCGCGAATTCCTGTCTGCTCAGCGCGCCGAGCAAGGCAAGGTGCACTTGGACGCGGAGAATATCCTGTTTTTCAATGGTCTCGGCGACGCGATTAACAAAATTTATACCTGGCTGAATCCGGACGCGCGGGTTCTGGGCCCGAACCCGGCCTATCCGACGCATTCCATGATGGAGGCGGCGCACGGTCATTCCGCGCATATGACGTATGGCTTGAACCCGGATAACGGCTGGCTGCCCGACGTTAGCGAAGTCCGCCGCAAAGTAGCTGACAATCCGTCGATCGCGGGCTTGCTTATCATCAACCCGGACAATCCGACCGGCGTGGTATACCCGCGCCATATCCTAGAAGAATTCGTGGCCATCGCCAAGGAATACAAACTCTTCCTGATTTCTGATGAAATTTATTCGAACCTGGCCTATACCAAGGGCGAATTCACGCCGCTGGCTGAGCTGGCCGACGGCGTACCCACGATCGTGCTGCGCGGTTTGTCCAAAGAGATACCGTGGCCGGGCAGCCGCTGCGGCTGGGCCGAATTTTATAACGTGGAAACTGACGATAACTTCGCGGATTATATCCGTTCGATTGAAGAAGCCAAAATGGCCGAGGTTTGTTCGACCACCTTGCCGCAATCAGTTTTCCCGGCTATTTTTGGCGATCCGCGGTACCGGGACCACCTGTATTCGCGCCGGGCAATATATAAAGCCCGTGCCGAGAAAGGCGCGCGCATTTTAAGTTCCAGCCCCAACCTGACCGTCGTACAGCCGAAAGGCGCGTTTTATCTGGCGGCGACATTCAAGCCGGCATTTATCAAACGAGGCATCAATAAACCGGCGGCCAATTCCCAGGCCCAGCAGCTCCTCGACCATGCCCTCATAGACATTCCCGATGAGAATT
>CAYLML010000128.1:0-2960 GCA_964384985.1 uncultured Candidatus Saccharibacteria bacterium
CAAGTGGTATTCGTAATCAATGCCAAACAAACGGAACACGCAAGGGCTTTGCTCGAGAAGTTCGGCATGCCGTTCCAGAAGGAGGATAAGTAATGGCTAAGAAATCAATCGTAGCCCGTGATGCCAAGCGGATCAAAATGATCGAACAGTACGCTGCCAAGCGCAAGGAGCTGAAGGAGCTCGGCGACCAGGAGGGCCTGGCTAACCTGCCGCGCAACTCCTCGCCCACACGCCGCACTAACCGCTGCGTTGAGACCGGACGGCCACGCGCCTACATGCGCCAGTTCGGTTTAAGCCGTCTGAGTTTCCGCGAGCACGCAGTAAAGGGTGAAATACCCGGAGTAACGAAATCGAGCTGGTAGGAGGATATATGAGTAAGACGACAACAGACCCGATAGCCGACATGCTGACCCGTATCCGCAACGCCATTGCAGTGCGCAAGAACGAGGTGCAGCTGCCGCATTCCCGTATAAATGAATCGGTGGCACGTTTGCTGCAGGAAAATAATTTCATCGATAACGTCAGTGTTAGCGACGCGCCCGTAGGCAAAACATTAACAGTCAAGATTAACGACGGTGTAGGCAGTGCCCGGATCACCGAGATCGTCCGTATGAGTAAACCGGGACGTCGCCATTACGTCAATGCCAAGGAGATACCGGTCGTAAAGCGGGGCCGCGGCGTGGTTATCGTTTCTACGTCGCGCGGTTTGATGACTGGCAAGCAGGCCAAAGCCGAACGCGTTGGCGGCGAGTTAATCTGTAAGGTCTATTAAGAGGAACTGAGGAAAATATTATGAGCCGAGTAGGAAAACTGCCGATCGCCATCCCGAGCGGTGTGACAATCACTACCACAGCCACCGAGGTTACCGTTACCGGTAGCAAAGGTACGCTGAAGCAATTTACCATGCCCGGCATATCCGTGGCTCAGAAAGGGCAGGAAGTCATCGTGACCCGGGCTAATGACGAACCGAAAATCCGTGCCAAGCACGGCTTGATGCGTGCGCTTCTGAACAATATGGTAACCGGAGTTAGCGAAGGTTTCACGAAGAAGCTGGAGATTAACGGCGTGGGCTACCGCGTGGCCGCGCAGGGGGCCGACCTTAAGTTCAATATCGGCCTGTCGCACGATGTCATTTATAAGATACCGGCCGGCATTAAAGCCGAAGTAGCCCAGAACACCATCACTGTCAGCGGTATTGACCGTCAGCAAGTCGGACAGGTGGCTGCCGAGATCCGTGCGCTGAAGAAGCCGGAACCGTACAAGGGCAAGGGAATCAAATATGAAGGAGAGCGGATCATCCGCAAGTCCGGTAAGTCTGGTAAGGACAAATAAATGAGTAAACAGTTAATCCACAAATTACATAACCGCGATCAGCGCAAGCGACGCATCCGCTCAGTAGTGCACGGCACTGCCGAACGGCCCCGTTTGCACGTTTCAGTCAGCAATTTGCATATTACCGCCCAGCTTATTGATGACGCCGCACACCAGACGCTGGCGTACGCAACAACCGTCGGCCAGAAGTCGCTTAAAGGCACCATGACTGAAAAGGCAGTTTGGGTTGGTACTGAAATTGCTGCCCAGGCTAAGGCAAAAAAGGTTAAAGCAGTGGTGTTCGACAGAGGCGGAAAACTATATCATGGCCGGGTAGCCGCTTTGGCAGATGCCGCACGTAAAGCAGGATTGGAGTTTTAATATGGCAGCAGATACGAAACCGCAGAACAGGCGGCCCCGTCGTCCCGAAATCCAACCGGAGGAAAAGCAGTTTGACGAACGGACGCTGCACATTGACCGGGTCGCGCGTGTCGTGAAGGGTGGCCGGCGCTTCCGTTTCCGCGCCCTCGTAGTAGTCGGAGACCGTAAGCACAAGGTCGGCATCGGCACGGCTAAGGGCGCGGACGTTACAGCCGCCGTTACCAAGGCAACCGACGTAGCGAAGAAAAATTTCGTCGACGTATCTTTGTATAAGGGTACGCTGCCACATGAGATCGAATACAAAGTCAGCGGCGCCCATATCCTCCTCAAGCCGGCAAGCGCCGGTACGGGATTGATCGCCGGAGGCGTGGTCCGTACTATCCTGGAAGTTGCCGGGGTGAAAAATGCCTTAAGCAAATCGCTGGGCTCTTCCAATAAGACTAACATTGCCTATGCGACTATTGCCGCCCTGGATAACCTGGTGCCCGCCAGCCAATGGGTGACCGCATCCGGCAGCGCCAAGCCCAAAGCCAAGCCTGAAAAGACCGCTGAGAAACCCAAGGCCGCGGCCAGCAAGCCCGAGAAAGCTAAGGCCTAGCGATGAAATATAACGAATTGCAAACCACGACCCATAAACGCTCGACGCGTGTTGGCCGCGGCATCGCTGCCGGCAAAGGCAAGACTGCCGGCCGCGGCACCAAGGGCCAGAAGGCCCGTGCCGGTTCCAGCGCCAAGCCCGGCTTTGCTGGCGGCTCCAACCCGCTCATGAAGAAACTTCCCAAACTGCCCGGCTTCCGCAGCCACCACATTCCTGCAGAAACCGTCTACACCGGCCAATTAGAACAATTCGGCGGTAGTAAAACAGTGGATGCCAGGATCCTCGCCGAGGCCGGCCTGATCAGCAACCCTTACGTTAAGGTCAAGCTGCTTGTCAAAGGTGACCTCACGAAGAAAGTCACCGTCAAGCTCACCGCTGCCAGCGTGTCTGCCGTGGCGGCTATTCAAAAGGCTGGCGGCAGTTTTGAGACAACCGCCCGTTTGAGCCGCGATAAAACCTCCACCAAGCCAAACAAAAAGTAAGCATTAGGCTTCAAAGGCGTTGTAGCGTCGGTAACTTCTATGGTTTAATAGAACAGATACAATGAGGGTTGTGAGAGAAACATGAACTGGAAAATTATCGGGAAATCGCTGACACATAAGGACATGAGAGGACGGGTCCTGGCCGTGCTCGGTATTTTGCTGGTATTCCGCATCCTGGCGCACATCCC
>CAYLML010000129.1:0-2952 GCA_964384985.1 uncultured Candidatus Saccharibacteria bacterium
ACTGCCGATAATCTTGATGTGCTCTTTACCACGCTTGTCGGTACCCTTCCAGACCGGCATGGCGGTGGCCCAAAAGCGGTCGCGGCTAAGGTTCCAGTCCGGGGCGCTTTCGACGGTCTTGGCGAAACGGCCCTGCTTGATGTGTTCGGGGAACCAGTAGACATTGCCGTTTTGTTCAAGCATCTGTTGGCGTTGGCCGTCAATATCCATGAACCAACTGGGGTGGGCCCGGTAGATTAACTTGGTGCCGCAGCGGTGGCAATGCGGATAACTGTGACGTATGTAGTCAATTTTCCATACCGTACCCCTATTGTGGAGTTCTTTTGCAATCTGTTTGTTAACCTCCCAAACCTGTTGTCCCTTCCATTCGCCTTCAGTGTAGAATCCGCTGTCATCCAGAACCGAGACATATGGTATATTTTTTTCCTTGGCCAGATCGTAGTCTTCTTCGCCGTAAGCCGGCGCCAAATGAACGACTCCTGTTCCCTCATCTGTCGTCACGTAATCGGCGGCCCAGACTTTGTGGGCATTCTTACCACGGTCGGCGAAAAGCGGCTCGTATGTCAGGCCAATGAGATCTTTCCCTTTAAAGTGATTAAAGACGTTGTGCTCTATGACATTATGTTTTTCATCTTGAAAAACTTTCTCAACTAAATCTTCTGCTACCACATATATATCCTCGCCCACGCCTACGGTTACATAGGTAAGTTCTGGGTTAACTGCCAGCGCAGTATTTGCGGGTAAGGTCCATGGTGTCGTTGTCCAAGCTAACAGGTAGGCTTCTCTAGCCTCATCAGGATCGCTAATGATGTGTACCCTGCTGGCAAAATCCGCATAATCAGACAGTTTAAACTTTACAAAGACCGAGGGATCGGTGACATCCTGATACGAGTTGTCCATGGCCACCTCGGCCTTAGAGATGGGGGTGGCATCGCGTACGCAGTACAGAAGCACCTTCTCGCCTTCGTAGATCTTACCGGCCTCGTACAGCTGCTTGAAGGCCCACCAGACCGATTCCATATATTCCTTGTCCATGGTCCGGTACGCGCCTTTGAAATCGACCCAGCGGCCGATACGGTCGATGACGTCTTCCCATTCGGCGCCTGTCTGCACCATGTTGCTGCGGCAGGCGTTGATATATTCTTCGAGCGTGATCTTGGTGCCGATATCGCGCTTGTCCTTGATGCCGAGCTTTTTTTCGGTGAATACTTCGGCAGGCAGGCCATGGCAGTCCCAGCCCCACACACGCTCTACCCGCTTGCCCTTCATGGTCCAGTAGCGCGGCACTGCGTCCTTGATGATGCTGGAGAGCAACGTACCGTGGTGCGGCACCCCTGTTATGAACGGCGGTCCGTCATAAAATACGTAGGCGTCGTCAGCCGGACGCTGCTCGACGGACTTCTCGAACGTCTTGTGCGTTTTCCAGTATGTGACGAGTTCTTTCTCGTACTCGATCGCCTTGCGGCGCGTTCCCTTTTTGAACTGCATAGGTACGATTATAAATCATACCTCTGTAAAAGCATATGTTTGCACTCTGTGCCGGATTCTTCAGGCGTGGGCGTAGGAGGCGACTTCGTCCATCAGCGGCAGGCGGTCGCCTTCCCACATTTTCTGGAGGTAGCCGTCGCCCTGGACCACCAGGATGGCCGGATATTGCATAACGTCGTACAGGCTGGCCGTGGCGCTGCCGTCTCGGGTGTCGATATTGAGTACCTCTAACCGCTCATCCCTGTGACGGCTCTGGAAGTCGTGGATGAATTCCTCTACTTCACGGCCATGCTCGGAGCGCGGCCGGTACAACACAAGCACTTTCATAACAGGTTCAGTGTAGCACAAAGCCCTTATGCGATATACCGCTAACGCGAAACTATATCATAGACGGTATTACGAATACGTATATGCGTCATAATATTTACGGTTATAATGAATTTAACGCCACCTCTGTTTTAATTTGCCAAGGTGATCGCCTTTGTGCTATAAACGAGACATGGCAAACACCATGAAGCACACGCAAGGAAATCTCCTCCTCGGCCTTACGGGGTTGTGCTTCACCATGGTTGAAGCCTAGCCCGCCTCTGTCACCGACCGAGCGCGGCTCCAGCACAACCCGAACACGCAATCAGGCTTCAACCAGAGCCTGATTTTTTTAATTTGAGAGGAAAATACTATGTCAGAAATACCAACAAGGGACCCTAATAAGGTATATATTTACGATACAACCCTGCGCGACGGTCTACAGGATATCCACGTTAAGATGGATATCGGCGGCCGTGTAGAAGTGGCCGAACAGCTAGCCAGAATTGGTGTAGATATTATTGAGGCCGGTTTTCCCGGACCGGGAGATGCGAATACCACACAAGAGTTGGAAGCCGTACAGGCTGTCGTAGAAGCAGTCACCGGCCCTAGGATCGCAGTTTTGGCCCGTGTCGTCCCTGAAGATATTGAAAATGGGTGGAGAGCCGTAGAAGGCTCAACCGCCAGATACAAAGGCGGCGCACGGATCCACACCTTTGTATCGACCTCGGACATACAGATGATAGAACAGTCGCGGACACAAGATAGCGTGATGCGTGATGTCGCGTCAGAAGTCGCTCGAGCCAGATCATTTTGTGACGACGTCGAATTTTCGCCAATGGATGCAACTCGTTCAGAGTTTGAATTCATGATGCGGGTTTGTCAAATAGCCGTTGAAAACGGCGCCACTGTCATTAACATCCCTGATACCACCGGGTATATGACTCATAGACAGTATGGACGCCTGATCGGCGCTGTAGCACAGCGCATCCACGCACATCATCCAGATGTCATAACCTCGGCTCATACTCATGGTGATCGTAACCTCAGCACGGCTGCCAGCATGGAAGCCATTGGTGCCGGCGCAAGACAAGTCGAGGTAGCAGTCAACCGTCATGGTCCGCGCCTGGGCAATGACGGATTGGCCGATATAGTTGG
>CAYLML010000130.1:0-2927 GCA_964384985.1 uncultured Candidatus Saccharibacteria bacterium
CCAGCGGCCGGCTGCCGGCATATGGCGTAATCGCCAGCGCAGCGATGAGTATCACCAAGGTACGGGTTTTACGATCGGCGGCAATTACCAGAGATCCAGCCCATAACAGTGCGTATATTATCCCTGTTAAGGCGTAGCCTCCGGCGCCGTACACGATTGAAAGTATGACGTCGTTGCCCCACTCGTGGTCCACCCAGCGGTAGCTCCTGGCCGTATACGTATAGATATCATGCGCCGGTATGCCGTGGCTGCGGATATAGCCTCCGGTCCTCAGGTGCCAGCCAAAATCGGCGTCCGTGGTGTGCCAGCAAATAATCAAAAACCCGGCGAACAACAGCAGGAAAACCAGCCACATTTTCCATGGGCGCAGGGTTTTCCTAAGTTTCTTGTAGTTCATTATGAAGCTCAGGCGCAGGGTCTCCGGTAACGGGCCAAACCAAACGTACGCTGAGCCAGTAATTCCAGCTGGTCGCCACGCCGATGCTCAATATATCCGCTATCACGTAGCCTATGTGCAAATTATGGGCTAAGAACATAAATGCCATCCACGAGATTGCGGCGCCAATCAAAGCGATCGCGTTATAGCGCATCAATTTGCCCGCTATGCCGGCTCCTGAACCGCCTTCGAGGACGGCCGTTCTGTCATCCCCGCTGAATGTAAACTTGTGGTTCAAAAAGAAATTATTGATAATACTTACCTCCAAGGCGAGGGGATAGGCAAGCATGATGTCAAAATGAGCCGCCTGTACCAGGACTATAAGCGTTAACAGGTTCACGGCAGCTCCGCTGGCACCGACGATAGCAAACCGTATTATACGCTGTAGTTTTGCCCGGGCGGTCAGACAGTAGGTCATCCAAAGAAACTCCGTAATGTCATGCAGCCCGAGTTTGGAGGAGCCTTGCCGGCGGGGCCAGAATCTTATCGGTACTTCGCGGACCACGAAGTTGCGCTTGGCAAATTCGTATAGCAAAGCTACCTGGAAACCGTAGCCTGAGACGGTTATATTCTCTAATGGGATACCCGATAAGCTGGAGCGTCTGATAACCTTGAATCCGCTTGTCATATCTTTGACTTCCGCGCCCAGGTCTATTAGTTTTTCAGCTAGGAAATTAGCCGCAAAACTTTGTAACCGCCGCCAAAAAGGGTAGTTGCCGGCTATGCGACCACCCCTTGTATAGCGAGATCCAATAACATAATCCGCCCCCATATCTAATTGAGCCAGCATATCGGGAATCTGAGCAGGATCGTGAGAAAAGTCAGCATCCATCATGACAATGGCGAAGTATTGCTTCAGTTTCAGGCCGTAAGCTAATCCCCGGGTGTACGCCCGGCCTAGGCCTTCCTTGTCGCCGTTCAATAGGTAGATGCCCGGGTCATCTGGCTGTAGTTTACGAATAATTTCCGAGGTGCCGTCAGGGGAGTTATCGTCGACGAACAGTATATCGGCCCCGTAGTCAGTGCGATATTTGAAGACCTTTCTAATAGCACTAGCCAGCTGTCCAACATTTCCAGCTTCGTTATAAGTCGGGACGACGATAAGGATGTTTTTCATATTTGTATTTTAGTAATCACAAAGTATTCCAATTAATTATACTAAACCTTTTCAGAAACCATGACTTTTTATGAATCGTTATACAATGTTGATAATTCATGAGCGTATTAGACGTCATTAGCAACCCGCTTGAAGCGATTGAGAATCAGCGCGTTAAAAGTCTGGTTATCGGCCTAGGCGCGGGATTAATGCTCCTGTATATAGCCATGATCATAGGCATCATTAGTCTCCCGAGCGGCGATACGTCTCTTTATGCTAAGTATGCTTCTTATATGTGGGCGGGGCACGCGCCGTACAGCGGTTTCCATCTTGAGTATCCGCCCGGCGTGATACCATTCATTTTCGTAGCATGGCCCATAGGACGCCTATTGGGGTCCTACACGGTTGGATACTTTGCCATATGCATACTTGCCGTGAGCCTCTTCTTAGCGCACAGAAACTACTTGGGTGGGCGGCGGGCTGTCATCACGGCGCTATTATTACTTCTGCCGCTATCGCAGTTTATAACCGGTACTCTTGATGTCTTCAGTGCGGTCACTTTGTATGTGGCTGTCTATAGTTTACAGAAGCGGCGTTACGACCTGTCCGCGCTATTTCTGGCTTTTAGTACTTTGATCAAACTGTATCCGGGCGTTTGTCTGCTGGGATTGCTGTGGGCAGTACCGAAGCCCCGACGCTTCCGGTATCTGCTAGTATTCGGTGGCATATTGGCAATAGTATTGGCACCCTTGGCTATAGCCACGCCCCATGGACTGTTCTATGCGTTTGATTACCATGCGAAGCGGCCTTTGGAGTTTGAGGCCAGCGGCAGTGCGATAGGCTTTTTGCTGCATTTCTTTGGCTCCCCGTCTTACTCCGTTTACACGTTCGGATCCAATAATATCGTGTTTAGCAGCGAACATCTCGTTAGGACTATAAGCACCGCTTGCTTATTTTTAGGTCTGGCTTTGGGAACGGTCATGGCCTGGCGGCATTACTTGCGGGCCCGTCCCGCTCTGCTGAGCCTCATATTCCTGCTGCTATACCTCTTGTTCTTTAAGGTTGGTTCACCTCAATATATGATTCCGATACTGTTTCTCACTCCACTGGCCGCCAGCGAGCTATCCCCGACGCTGTACCGCCGGCTTTTGAAGCGCGTACTTATCCTGGCCATCGTGGTGTTATTGCTGTTCGCTACTTTCTTTGACACGACACTATCGCTCGGGGCCAATGAAACGTGGAATCTCTTGACGGTGCTAAGTCTGGCACGTATTATCGCCATCGTTGAACTTTTAATTTTCTCGTGCCGGTGCGCTACTCTCGATAAGGTAAAAGTCACCTCTGGCAATAAGGGGTAATATTAGCTAAAATATAGCAATGTCCCGCCGCGGATAT
>CAYLML010000131.1:0-2918 GCA_964384985.1 uncultured Candidatus Saccharibacteria bacterium
CGGGCCGGTGAACAGATATGCGTGGCTGATGCGCCCCTGCTTGAGCGCCTGTTTTAAGGTGTCCGTTATATGTTCCTGCCCAATAACTTCATCGAGAGACTTCGAACGGTATTTTCGATATAATGCTTGCCCCATTAGCCTCTATTATACTCGCATTTTCGGGGCAATTGTTGTGCTTATTGCAAATTACAGCGCGGCTTCAAGAGCGGCCCATTCGGTAGTCGCGTCGTCTTCGGGGATGTTAACGCTGACCTGGTCGCCCGGCTTTGCCTTGAAGTATGTGACACTGGCGAGCAGTACACGAAGTTTCTTGCCGTTTATATCGACGAAGTAATGCCCGCCTTCCAGCATAAGGGTACCCACAACCTGCTTGCGCGGTACGGGACCGATCTGTTTGTACAGGAAGGCGCCGTCTTCGGAAATAGTCAGCTTCAGGATATCGCCCTGTACCAACTTCGATTTGCTGGCGTAATTAGCCGGGACTGGGTAGGTTTTGCCGTCAGAGCCGACCATGTTCTGTCCGTCGAATACCCCTTCGATAACTTTGCCGAGGGTCTCTTCGCGCGCGACCGCCTGAACCTTGTCGTCATCGCCTACAAGGCTTATCAGCAGTTCAGTGGCGGCAGCAAGACTGGTCTCAGCCTCTTGTATGAGGGCTCTGAGGCGTTTTACTTGTTTATCTGGTACGTCAGCCATAGTGTTGTTGTCTCTCGTGCAAAGTGTTTATTTAGGTACACTTTCCTCTCAAAATTACCATGTTTGCCTAATCAAGTCAAAAAATCCTCTGAACCTGTGGATAAACCCCAAGAGAGCTAACGGAGTAATAGCCTATACCGCGGCGTGTTCGCAGAGCACCCGTCCTGGTATCGCCCAGCTCAGATCCCAGTTTTGTCCTTAGATTTGAGACATGGACGGCAAGGTTACTCTTAGCCGCCTCGCCCAGGTACGCATGACCCCATACTTCCGACACTAGCGCGAACCACCCAAGAGTTCGGTCAGGCCTGCGCGCTAATTCCGCTAGGAGTTTGAACTCCATTGCGGATATGTCATCCATCAGCCTGCCGTCACTCCGTACCGTAGTGGCCGTCGGATTCACGGCTACCCTTTCATCCGCTATCAAGTAGACCGGGTCATTTTCCTCATGCGGCAGTATAATCTTATCTTCTAGTGAGCTGACTGCGCGATAGCCAAGCCCAGGTTTGGTGACAATTGCTCCTGTCTTTCGGTCACCCAATTCTTCTCCAAGAAGCATGCGCAGCGCGCGCACTTGAGTGAAAACCGAGTCAGACATAAGTGCCTCGTGGTCTTGCCACACCGCTTCGCATATAGCCGGCACTGATACAATATGGTCCGACTGTCGGGCGAGTAATGAGAGAATATCGAATTGGCGCGCCTGTGTGGGTAGCTCTGCTCCGTCGACCACAACGACACGATCTTCAGGGAAGACTTCAATTCTCTCATCAGCAATACGGTAAACCGTATGCTCAGCTTCTGACACATCAAAATGTAGCGCGTTCACCACGAGCTCTCCCGCTAAAATAAAATACCACCCGAGATTGTTCCGGATGGTATTTTATAATATTTGATGCTGTTAGGCAAGTTCGACAGTAGCGCCGGCTTCTTCCAAAGCCTTCTTGGCGGCTTCGGCGTCTTCGGTCTTGGCCTTTTCAAGCACGGTTTTGGGTGCTCCGTCCACGACGGCTTTGGCTTCGCCCAAGCCCAGGCCCGTGATGTCCTTGACGGCCTTGATTACAGCGACCTTTTGCGAGCCGGCATCCTTGAGGACGACGTCATATTCGCTCTTCTCTTCGGCTGCAGGGGCTGCTTCGCCTGCGGGCGCGGCCGCGACGGCTACGGATGCGGCAGCAGGCTCAATGCCGTACTCATCCTTGAGGATGTTGCCGAGTTCGTTTATTTCCAGTACGGTCAGCCCGGTCAGCTGTTCCGCGATTTTCTTTAGATCTGTTGCCATTGCGTTCTCCTTTATTGTAATTTAACTGCTTGCCTTAGCTTCAAGTCCTTGCAGCAAACCATGCAGGTTGCCGCTTAGGCCTCCCATTACGCCCCTTACGGGCGCGTTAAGCGTGTTGATCAGCCCGGCTATTAGCTGGTTCTTGCCAGGCAGGACCGCCAAGGCTTTGACTTCGTCGGCTCCCATGAAAGTGCCGTCCGCCGTTATCGCCCCCACGAATTGCAGCGTAGGGTTGGTTTTGGCGAAACTGTGCAGGCTCTGGGCCGGCGCGACTTCGTCTTCGCCATTGAAGGCATACAAAAGCATGCCCTGCAGAGCGGCGGTGTCGATGTCTTTTACGCTGTCAGTGTTCTGTATGGCCTTAATGACCAGACGGTTCTTGACAACTTTTACGGTGGTGCCACCTTCTTTGGCATCCCTGCGCAGGCTTTGCAGCGCCTTAACGGGTGTACCTTCGTATTTGGCGACCACCGTCATCTTGGCGTTGGCCAGCAAATCGCTGACCTCTTTGATGACTTCTTGCTTGTCGTTTTTACTGAGTGCCATGGATTATCTCCATTGATATTAATTTGACAGGTTATCGACCTATACCTGTTAGTTGCCAAACAAAAACGTCTTTTGCCGCTTCGGACCAAAGACGTTCAAACGCTCGCGATAAAGAGTTGTTTGTACCTTGGCGACGTTATCAAGCCCGCCGAAATTTCGTTGAGCCGTCGCTGTCTCTGGCAACGTACCAGAATTATACTACTTAAATGGCTCTTAAACAAGCCTATGAAGGTATGCTACAGGGCTATTTCCGGATCTTCCGGCGTCCAGTCCATATTCGGATACTCATCTACATAGAAACCATAGCTTCCCACCTTAGCGCTGCTGCCTGCGGCCGCGGCACCGGCAGCCTCCACTGCGCCGTCATACTGCT
The DNA here is from genome assembly GCA_964384985.1 of uncultured Candidatus Saccharibacteria bacterium. Lineage (GTDB taxonomy): Bacteria > Patescibacteriota > Saccharimonadia > Saccharimonadales > UBA4665 > CAYLML01. The sequence goes on from CAYLML010000131.1 coordinate 2,892, forward strand.
CCCAGCGTCTCTCTTCGGGTTATTCGC
>CAYLML010000132.1:0-2914 GCA_964384985.1 uncultured Candidatus Saccharibacteria bacterium
CATAGATCATCCTGCGAATGGATGTATCCTGGAAAATAACGCCAAACTCGCCGCAAGAGACACCGCGAACAATGCCGCCGTCGGCCAAATCCTGAAAGTCCGATGAATTAACGCCGCTCGTAAATGCCGATGAGCTGGCCACATCATTCAGACCGCTCCATTGCAGGCGATAGGCATTCGTCGTCAGCCCGCCAGACAGCACCAGAAACCGATTGACGACCGTGATATAGGCCGCATTGATGCAGTTGGAGTCGGCGCGATCTGCGAAGTTGGTCGATGATGTCAGGTCGAATATCTGGAGCTTGTCGTTCGCCTGCGTAGCAAAGACGTAATTATTGAACTGCGCGAATTGCCAGTTGGCCGTGGCGCTCAACGCCGAATATGTACCGGAGCCCTTGCTGACATCCGTCCAAGCCAGTGTCGTATTGTTTAGCTGGTACAGCTTGGTCGATGTACCGGCAAAGACTGAAACAGTGCCATCGGCATTGCGCGCATAGAAGAAGCCGCGACATGCTGCGGGTAATGCGCCCGTATAAGCTGAGAATGCCCCGAATGGCCCATAGCCATCCCCGCGCGGGACTACATTCAATACGTTCCTGGTAGTCTGGCCGTTGTAGTCCGATACATCCGGGCGGTATTCAGAAAACGACAGAACCGGCATTATGGGTTTCTACCGGGAACGCGAATGGATGATGGCCCGCGCGTCTTTTCGTCTAGGTCGGTTATTTCCTTGAATAACGCATCGCGCCGCGCTTTCCAGATCCCGCCAGTATCATAGTCCTTGGTAAAAACACACGCCTCTGTCATCGCTCCGGCAAGATAAACGTCCGGGTGAGAGGTCAGAAGCCAGTTCGTTGTGCTACCGGCCGTTGTCGATAGGTTCGTAATCTTCTGAAAATATGTAAACGCCACCGCATCATTGGCGGTCGGCATCAATTGCACATAGCCAACCTGGTCGGTCGTGCCGAGGATGGAGAACACGCGCGGATTGGCCGCTGGCGAATCCGGATAAAGCTCAGGCAATTCGCTCGGGTGAACGTATTGCAGAGAACGGCTCAGGCCCCCGGCAGACCACTTGACGGCTTTCCAGCCCACATAATCGGTCGGCAATGAAAACGTGCCGGATGTAGGGGTGGTGGATTGAGTAATTTCCATCTGCCGAGTACGCAGGCTGCGATTGGCCTCCGCCTCGAACAGAGTAATGAAATCGGGGATATTCGAGGTCAGATCGGAGCGCGCCATATAGGACGCAACCGATGTTTGCAGGCTCGAATAGTCGCTAAACGCCATTGCGATAGCCTAAAAAGAATGGATTGGATGGATTGTCGGTACGAAACTTGGCATACTGCGGATCGTTCATGCGCCGATCGACATAGAGCCAGAATTCCTGGTTCATCGGCGGCGGCGCGCCATTGCCCGCATAATCTAGATAGAACTGATTGATGATATTATTCGGCAGATGCCACTTGTGCCGCATATCGCGGCCATGGGTCTGCGTATCGCGGCAATGCGCCGCCCAATCAGCATTTGTCTGTGCATCCTGAAACGTCTGGACGGTGATGTCCTCACCGTCCAGCTTCAGGTTGGTAATAACGCCGCTCAATTCGTCATCTCTGTGATTGAAACAACGCCAGTCGTCGTCGATGTGGAGTTAATGGCGACGATCTGGCCCGGAGATACCGTGAAGTATTCCGGGAAGTTGTTGGCTGCCACAAATGCGCCAGACGATGATGGCGAGACGCTCGGGTTTGCGTTCACATTGGCGGTGCTGTCGGCGGTAATCATATAAATGCCGCCGGTGACGTTCGTTACCACTCGGATCGTTCGTGTCTGCGCTGAAACCGTGGCAGACCATTGAGTGGATTTGCCTCCGTTATAAAGGATATTGTTATCCTTTAGATAACGGGAGGCCGATTGGGCCGGGTAAAAACTCGCCATGGAGATTAGAACTCCTGAACGATGTGGGTAATTGTCCCGCCAACACAGCTTGAAAGAACAGTCACCAGAACGTCGCCCGGATTTACGAAAATGCCAGAGGTCGCGGTAACCGGGATCTGCGTGGCGCTGTTGCCGGTCGAGGTCGAAACAACACCGCCGCTCGACACCACAACGCTGTTGTTGACGAGAACTTCGCAGGTATTGACGGCCGCCGTCTGTGACTGCATCGGAGTCGTTGCGTAAAAGGCGGTAATATATTTTCCACGCGCCACAACCGGAGCAGAAATGAGCGCATTGGATGAGGTGGATGACGCCTGATAATGTCGGGATTTAAACGGCAGAAAGGTAGGATAGGCCATTTCAATGGCTCCATATTAGCGTGGATAGAATTAGGGTGATTTTGTTTGTGTTTAATCGAAGTCGGTCGTATTGGCCCAATGGGCTATCTGGTATTCCAGATCATCGAGGGCGCCGATCAAATGGCGCTTTTCGTGATGCGCGCTGGTTTCGCGGCTGTTGAGGTCGTCAACGCGGCCCTGTAGCTCAAGCTTGCGGGCATACATCTTGCGCCAGCGTCTTGAGGATTCGCAGTAGCCATACATCGGCGGCGGCTCCAGCAGATCGGACTCAGGGGGGACTACCACCTGAATGCCGAGCCTCTGAGCCTCCAGAATAAAGAACTGGCAGCCTAGACGTTGCTGGTTGTATTCGCTGTTCGCAGCCATATCGACGCCATAGATGCCGATGACTTCTGGCTTTTGCGCGATAGCGAGCGCTAACATGTAGGACACCTGGCTTGTCCACCAGTAGCGTCCCCATCTCGCAACCATTTCCTTGAGCGGGTACATCTTCCCGCCGGGAAAGTCGGGAGAAGGCTGCTGGAGATAGACGTTTGGCTTGTCTTTAAGCCATTCAATCCACTCCTTCAGCCCCTCCCGTTCTTTGACATAGAGATTGTGCAACTCGAACCAGACAT
>CAYLML010000133.1:0-2906 GCA_964384985.1 uncultured Candidatus Saccharibacteria bacterium
GCCGCGAAAATCTTAAGGATTTCGTTCATGATGTAGCGCTGAGTAGACTCAACCCCTTGCAGGCGCATCAGGTCGTGCAGGTTGATCGAACCGTTTGTCAGGCGCTGTCCCGCGACGACTTGGTCGCCGTCTTTGATGTGTAGCTGCTTGAAGCCCGGTATCTCGTACCGTACGACGCTTTGGCTGGTAGGCGTAATGATGACTGCTTTGTCTGTCACTTGGGCCTTGCCGGGCATCGGCGCGACCAGCGGTTCCGAAGCGTCTTCCAGCGCGGCGACTACGTCACCGGCTACGACATCCGAACCGCTCTTGATCTGGGCCTTGCGCTCGCCAAGAGCAAGCGTAACTTTTTGCTTGTCGTCGGCAGTTACCTGCACGATGTAATGGTCGCCCTCTTCCCAGGTGTTGGCCGTACCGGCGATTTCCGTCAGGTACGCTTGGCCCTTAGGGGCACGTACTTCGAAGAGCTCTTCAATACGGGAAAGGCCTTGGGCTGTATCGTCGGCAATGGCGCCGCCGGAGCGGTGCTTGGAGTCCAGCGAAAGCTGGGTGCCGGGCTCGCCGATACTCTGTGCGGCGATGACACCTACGGGGTGATTTTCGGCGACTAATTCGCCAGTTGCCGGGTCGACACCGTAGGATTTTTGCGACACGCCACGGACATTGCCGCAGCTCAGGCCGCTCATGATCTTCACGCCGTCAATAGCGCTATCTGCATCAATGCCAGCTGCTGTTTCGGAGTCAATGAGCTGGCCCTTCTTAGCATAGCCTTTGACTGTCTCAGCCACGAAACGTCCTGTAAGCCGTGAGGCGTAGGATACGCCGATGAATTCGGCGTCAGCCCTCAGCATGGCAAAGCCCGGATCGCTGGCGTCATCTTCAAGCGTAAAGACGTCCTGCGACACGTCTACCAGACGTCGCGTCAGGTAGCCAGCATCGGCAGTCTTGAGCGCGATGTCGATTAGGGCCTTGCGCGTACCGCGGGTACCGGTGAAGTATTCCAGCGGGTTCAGGCCGTGGATGTAGCCAGATTTGACCGGTAATTCGATGACATTGCCGCCCGCGTCCTGCTGCACGCCGAGCATACCGACAGCGTTTTTCAGCTGGGCGATATTGCCGCGGGCGCCGGAGTTGATGGCGATAGACATCGATGAATCCTGGCCGACCATCTGTTCGGAAAGCATGTCCTGGACGGTAGTCTCGACTTTAGTCCAGTTGTCTACGATCAGGCGGTGGCGTTCGTCATCAGTGATGAATCCGTCTTCGTACTGGTCGGAAATAGCAGCTGAACGCTCCTCTCCCTCATCAAGTACCTTCTCCATACCCTTAATCGGCGCGAAGTCGCCCATACCCATGCTGAGGCCGGAAATGGTGGCGTAGTAAAAGCCGAGGTCTTTTAGGTCGTCGGCGATTTCAGCAGTGCGCTCCTGGCCATACTTGGCGTACACATCGGCCATTACCTTTTGCAGGCGCTTCTTGGTCATAGTCTCGTCCTGCAGCTCGAAGTCTTCGGGGAATATCTCATTAAACAGCAGGCGTCCGAGAGTAGTCTGGGGTTTGCCGCCGCGGAACGGCAGGCTCACATAGCTTTGCAGTGCGATAACCCCATTATCGAGCGCCATCAGGGCTTCGCTCAGGCTGGAGAATGACTTCATTTCGGCTTTGTTGCTGCTGGGCCGTTCGTATGTCAGGAAGTAGCAGCCGAGCACGATATCCTGTTCGATGTGCAGAATCGGGGAGCCGTCGGCCGGCTTCAGCAGATTGCGGTTAGCGGCCATGATATCGCGGGCTTCGGCTTGCGCTTTATCACTCAGCGGCAGGTGGACAGCCATCTGGTCGCCGTCAAAGTCGGCGTTGAAACCTTTACATACCAGCGGGTGAAGCTGGATAGCCCGGCCTTCAATTAGAACCGGCTGGAAAGCCTGGATACTCAGGCGGTGCAAGGAAGGCGCGCGGTTTAAAAGCACGTACTTGCCCTTAATGACTTCATCCAAGGCGTCCCAGACGCTGGTTTCGCCCATTTCGATCAGGCGCGAGGCGCTGCGGATGTTATGCGCTTGCTCGCGCAGGATAAGCTCTCCGATCACGAATGGCTTAAACAGCTCGAGCGCCATCATCTTTGGAAGGCCGCATTGGTTGATCTGCAGTTCAGGGCCGGCCACAATAACCGAACGGCCGGAGTAGTCGACGCGCTTGCCGAGCAGGTTCTGGCGGAAACGGCCCTGTTTGCCCTTCAGCATATCGCTCAAGGACTTCAGGCGCCGACGCTGGCCTGTGGCAGCCACGGCCCGGCCGCTTCTGGTGCTGTTGTTATCAATCAATGCGTCAACGGCTTCCTGAAGCATGCGCTGCTCATTGCGGCGAATAACTTCCGGCGCGTTGAGGTCAATCAGCTTCTTCAGACGGTTGTTACGGTTAATGACGCGGCGATAGAGATCGTTGAGATCGGAGGTCGCGAAGCGTCCGCCGGTAAGCTGGACCATGGGCCGCAAGTCCGGCGGGATAACCGGCAGCACACTGACACACATGGAGCTGGGCTTGATGCCGGCGCGATCCATGGACTCCAGCAGGCGCAACCGCTTCATGAGTTTCTTGCGGCGATGGCCTTTGGCGTCTTCGGCTTCCTTGCCAAGTTCTTCAATTAGCTCCTTAAGGTCAATGGCGCTAAGCAAGTCGCGCAGGGCTGAACCGCCCATGCCGACTTCAACCAGAGCACGCAGCTCAGATGGCAGGTTGCGGTAATCGGTCTCGTTGATGAGGCTGAGCCGTTCGAGGCCGGCAACCTGGTCGCGGAACTGTTCGAAATCCTTGGTAAGCTGTTCGAGTTCCTTGGTCTGCATCTCGGCCAAGGCCTTAACGTTGGCTTCTTTTTCTTTGGCCTCTTTCTCGTAGCGAAGCTTAATAGC
>CAYLML010000134.1:0-2893 GCA_964384985.1 uncultured Candidatus Saccharibacteria bacterium
GCGGAGACAGGTTAGAGACCTTATTCCTGTAAATATTCAGAGATTTCAAATTCCAGATGTTCGAGAGCGGTCGAAGGTCAGCAATGTGATTATCTTGAAGCACCAGCCGCCGGAGATTGGTCATCCCTTCCAAGGGAACGACGGTCGTGATCCTCGGCTCCTCGTCGCCGCTTGTTTGCAGGTTCAACCAATCCTTCTGTGCCAGTACATGCCAAGCCGGCACGGCCAGTGAACGACCAATTAGAGATTGGTAGCCGCCCCGCCTTCTTTTCAACCAGTCCCAGTCCCAATCATCTTTAATGTCACTGCCAACAATGTCGATCATTCGACATAGCGTGTAAGCCGTTTGCTCGTCGATGTCAGATTTGAGCGCGAGGCGCAAAAAGCTTACCTGTTCAGTTTTTGTCCGAGACACGCTTGCTATTTTACCATCCCCCGATTAAATCGCTAGCCTTTACTGTATAGCCATTGACTTTTTGCGTGCGTAAAATCGCCTTCACATTCTCATCAGAAACGATAAGTTCATTAGCCCCATTAAATTCCTCGGTTTCATAATCCACAGTGATATAGCCAAATGCATTTTTCATTGCACCTTTGGCAATGTAATCTGCTTGATTCCAAATCGCGTTCGCACCGGCCTCCGCCATTCCTGGCACGTTGTAGAGAAGGTCGTCTATGACGGCTTTCTCGATTTCTGCTGCTGGATAGCCCTGCGCGTGCATCCTTTCAGCCATTAAAATGGTGAAACCAACGCCGATCAATGGAACCTTCTTGGACAGCGTACCGCCAAGTCGCTTTGCTATCTTAGCTGCCGCCTGTTTTCCCAAAGCCTTTCCCTGCAAATGCGCGGGGAAAAGCTTCCAACCGCCTTCTTCATATAACCACTTCGCTATCCTCTTAGGCCCACCCCGCACAACGGAAAGGTATCCAGCAATAGCCCTATTTTTTGTCACAGCCTTAAGAAGCGTCCGCGCTTCTTCCTCCGTCATCGCAGATGGTTTGATGCCGGTTTCCGATAAAAATTTCTTAACCTCATCGCGCGCGAGTTCGTTATAGGCACTGTGCGGCCTTGCAAAGTTGTGGACGTTGATCGGGTCTATTCTGGCTTCGGGCGAATCAAAAAAATTCTTCGCTGCATCGCTAAACTTGAATTCGATGTCCCGCTGATCCCATAGCGATGTCGGAATGATATGGTGCCCCTTCGGGTCTTCACCCGCGTTATCCGACCAGTTGACCGGATCGTTAGCGCAATACGTGTAGCGGTTCAGTGACGTAGGCTCTTCAGTGCTTCCCTCCTGCGAATCCATCGTCCAGAACCTGCCGATGCCTGGCTGATAGTATCTCGCCCGGTTGTAATACATGCCCAATTCCGGGTCCCACTGCTGGCCGCAGTAAAGATAAACCGTCTGCGCCGCTGCATTGGACACAATAAGGTTTCCAAACGCATCAAACGCGAAAGCGTTGACGACATTTCCGCCGTTGTCGGTCAACACACGCGTCGAACCGCGTCCATCGAAAACAAAATAGTTCGTGCTCACGCCGGGTTGTCGGTTGCTGATAAGTCGCCGACCGTAATTGTAAACGCGGCTCAAATTCGTCGCGCCTGCGCTGGCCGTCCATTCCTCTAACACCTGCACATAGCCACTCGGATTCTGGTCATCAAGCAAATAATATGTCGTGGTGCTGCCAACAGTTTTCTTCACGCGATATCCATTGCCGTTATACGTGATCAGCACCGCACCGTTGTTGACGTTGGTCAGGTGATTGAGCGCGTCGTATTGATAAAAATTCCCGGCCGAGTTCGTAGTATTCCCGTTGTTGTCGTAGTTGTCGCTCTTCAGCCAGTCGTTCGTGTTGAACGTGAAGGACTGGTTCGTCAGACCCAAGTTGCCGCTCACTGTGCGATTGGTGCGATTGCCCACTGGGTCGAAGCGGTAGCTCAACGTATTACTACCGGTCGCGCTGCCAAGCGTTTCTTGTTTAAGCCGGTAAAGCGAGTCAAACGTCCAGGCGTACGTTCGGTTTGTTCCGTTGACCGCCTCGCTCAGGTTGGTACGATTGCCGGCAAGGCCAAGCTGATAATAGAAGCTACCTAGTGTGCTCGCGCCGAGTTTCCACACCGCGTTGGTCAGTCGGTTCAACACGTCATATTGGAACTGATTCGTCGCGCCATTACCGTAACGCATTGACTGGAGATTGCCCACAGCGTCGAACCCATAACTCGCCGCGGCGCTGCCGTTGGCCAGCACGTTCGTCAGTCGATCCAACGAATCGTATTGGAAAAAGTTAGTTACTCCACTGGAACTACTCGACCAGAGGCTCGTCAGATTGCCATTGGCGTCGAAACGGTAATTGAGCGAAATCGTTGGGCCCCCCGTCCATGAGACAATCTTGTTGGTCAATCTGTCTTGGTTATCGTACGTGTAGGTCGTCGTGCCACTCGCATCGATCATGTTCGTTCGTTGATCCAGCGTGTTGTACACGAAGCTTACTCTATAGCCATTGATCGAAGTTTGATTTGTGAGCCGATTCATCGCGTCGTACTGATTCGTGATGACGGCCCCATTGAAGTTTGTGTAATAAATCAGGTTCCCCGCTGAATCGTAGCCCAAACGCTCCACCAGATTTATGTTCGGCGTCCAGTGAAGGATGCGCCGTCCCTGAAAATCGTAGGCAAAACGGTTCGTACGACCAAGGGCGTCAATTTGCAGTAAAAGGTTGCCATCTTCGTCATGCATGTAGCGCGTGACCGTCTGTTCTGTTTTGGCTACCGCGTTTGTCACCGCTGCGACCCTGCCTCCATCAAAAGCAAACAGGGTCACGACCCCATCTTCGTTCGTCGCCGCCACTTGCCGGCCAGCGGTGTCGAAGCCAGCTGACGTCTTTGTGCCGT
>CAYLML010000135.1:0-2887 GCA_964384985.1 uncultured Candidatus Saccharibacteria bacterium
AAGCGGCGAGGAGCCGACCAATCCCAATGGGGTACTCTTCGAAGTGACGGATGAGGAATTGCGTAAAATAGACTCCAGGGAAATCCACTATGAACGCCTCGACGTCACCGCAGATGTTGTAAACGGGTCTACAGGTATCATCTATACGTATAGCGGACTTGAGGGGCATTTATATACGCCGACGATCCATAAACAGGCAGTCATTCCCGGTCCGTACCATGACTTGGTGGTCCGGGGCTTTACCTCGTTAGGCCCGGGGATGCATGAGCGTTACGTGCGCAGTACGCGGCCTCATGCTTTGCCGGTTTGGGATAATCAGATTTTGTAGCGGTACAGGCCTTTAGTCGGTGCGTTTGCGCGGATCACAATGGGCAGCAGGATTCTGGCGTAATGTCTGCAAGAATGCGGTCCTGGATTCAACTTGGCCAACCGGGAGCGATCCTGGCCTATGTGTTCCCTTGTGTCCCTTCTTGTAGGGATGGACGTCTATCCATTCATCTAATTGGCCCTCAAGGCTGCATGTTGTACGGAATGCGCACTGGGCGCAAGCGCGACTTAGCGCTTCCTCCGCCTTTTTAAATTCGACAGCCTGCTTCTTGTCGACTGCTTTGCTGGCCTTGGGGCTGCGTTCATGGTTTGTTTGAAAGCCTTCAAGCCTACGTGCCTCGTCTACGTGATGCACAAGGTTGCGCAAATGGTTGGAGCGGGCTATGTCGGCGACCATTTGTTCGGTAACGCTCTTCGCGATACCAGCGTTCTCCTCTATTTGTTCTTCTGGGGTCAGGCTGTCATCGAAGCCGGTTTCGGGTATGTCGCTGCCTACTATGTCTCTGGTAACTTCCGAATCGCCGGCCCGTTCGAACTCCTGGCGCAGAAGCGCCGCTATATCATCAGGAACTGTCGGCCTGCCTTCAGGAACGAAGTTAACATTGACCGTATCAATGTTGATACTACCAATCGTGACATCGCCAGACATAGTTATATTATATCATAAAAACTAGAAATTAAAGATGCTTATGCTTGCATACAAGCCAATGCGCAGGAGGACTACGCTGCTAGCGTTTCATTGCCGGGCTGTTCTAAGCCAGGTCGAGGCCAAATCTTACTCTTGACGGCAACATCGAGTGCATCGAGAAACGAACCATCTACGCTATCTGGTGCAGGTGCCCCTTCGCTAGTAACCGACCATCGCCGTGTTGTACCTTCGACGTGAGCATGAAGCGCCTCCATGACCGCGGCTATTCTCGGTGAGTTAAGGGCTCCCAGATCAGGCTCGCTGCCAATTACTTCGAGAGTTGTTACTGTAGCTTCGACTATTCCGATACTTGCCTGCGCAGGGCCGGCTTCTACTTGAGCCGTACCCGTACCGGGGCCAGTCTCTTCTCTTAATAAGCTCATAGTCCATCCTCTTGGGCTGGCGTGGCACGTCAGCGCCAAATATTTTTAATATTTAAACTTGCAATTTCATTATCCTCCAGAATATTAAAAACACAAGCGCAAAATAAAGCCGTTCAGACTGCTATAATACAGATTGATTTTCGCCACCTTAGCTCAGCTGGCTAGAGCGCCGCTTTCGTAAAGCGGAGGTCTGGGGTTCGAGTCCCCAAGGTGGCTCCATGTACAGCCAGCCGGCAAGCCGCGAGTATAGTTTAGTGGCAGAATGCAACCTTCCCAAGGTTGAGATGAGGGTTCGATTCCCTCTACTCGCACCACTGACTTTTGAACTTTTAGCGCGTGGACCAATAGTGCTAGACTTGCATAATGAAAGAAACCCAAGCTTCTCGTAAAAAGCGTCTTTTTCTGGCGGAAATTTTTATACTAGACTTTTTCCTGTTAGTTGGCGGCTGGACACTCCTGCACTTCAATAGCCAATACGTCGGTTATCAGCAGGCGGCAGGCATTATGCTAGGGAGTGCTTTAATAATTTCTTTTATAATTTCAGCTTTAGCATGCCTGAGGTTCAGCTTTGGCTTATCACTAAAAAAAGCGTCACAAGTTACAGTACTTCTCGGTTTGCTTGCGATAGCTATTTTTTCAATAGGCGGAATTGTAATTGGTAATAATTAAAATCTGAATATCGTTCAAAAAAGCGCACCAAGCATATGAACAAGCATATTTCAAAACGCGTTGCCGTAACTGTTTGCCTGCTGGTAGCTATCGTTTTAGGCACCATTTATTATTTTCGATATATTCGTGTGTATTATTTTGTTAACCTTAAGACGCCGGAGTGCCAAGCAGATAATGCATCTCCCGAATGCAAACTAAATGTTGTCCATTTGCAGACTGTTACAGGAGACGATGTTGTTTTCTACTACGACAGACCAAGTTAATAGTTCAAAATAAAACAGGCCGCTTAAGTGATCTTAGATATGACGAAAAAGTTCAAGTTACAATAGCGTCTAACCCTCAATTTATATCAATAATCAGAGCAGTGAACTAAGAAAATGGTACAATATATAGAATCAATATGGCCGCCTCCAAAAAGTATTTTCATGATCATTTAGTGCTTCTGCTGCTCAGCGTCAACGCCTTTCTGGCAGTAGCGGGCAGTATTTTTATTCTGCTGCGCTTGAGTACCAGCCACGGTACCGGCTACATCGTCCAGTACCGTGCCAGCTTAGGCATTAACGCCTTTAAAACAGGCACTTTAACCGATTTGCTGAGCTTCATAGCCTTCGCGCTGCTCATACTGGCCATACATACACTGCTGAGTATGCGGGCCTACAAGATCCATCGCCAGCTGGCCATTACCATCTTGAGCCTGGGGATCCTGCTGCTGTTTCTGACGGTTATCATTAGTAACGCCTTGCTTGTCCTGCGCTAACATGACCGACCTTGAGATCCCGTTCGAAAAAGACCGCCATGGCCACTACCGGTTTTTTGAGAT
>CAYLML010000136.1:0-2881 GCA_964384985.1 uncultured Candidatus Saccharibacteria bacterium
GCGCCATTCGCGCAGCACGCGTAGCGCGCTTTCGCCATTGGCGAGACGGTCAACATTAAGCGGTCTGTACCGATAGGCTTGATCTTGTACGGCACGCCGATTGTTACGCGCAGCCACTCCGACACGGTTGGCGAATTACTGAAAGAAAAACACATCGTGCTTCGTAACGGCGACACAGTGCAGCCGTCGGCGGATACGCCGATTACGTCAAACCAGCAGATTTTCATACTCCATAAGGGCACTAAAATTACGACCGATACACAGCAGATTCCGGCGCCCGTGCAAATAATTGACGACCCAAGTTTGACCGTCGGCACCAGTGCCGTGCGCCAGCAGGGTTCCGCAGGCATTTTACTGATAACCTACCAGGTCGATGAAAAAACCGGGGCGCGCACCCAGCTGCAGTCCGTGCAGCTCCAGCCACCGGTCGCCCAGATCGTGGCCCGCGGCACGGCGCCGGTTCCGGCCAGCAGCAACCTGGCGACGTGGCTATCGAAGCTCCGTACCTGCGAATCGGGCGGCAATTACCAGGATAATACCGGCAACGGCTACTACGGCGCTTACCAGTTCAGCGCCGGCACTTGGAATACCTTGAACACCGGCTACGCCCGCGCCGACCTCGCGCCCCCGGCGGTGCAGGATCAAGCCATTGTCGCTAATACGAACCGCTCCGGCGCCGGTCTGGCCGGTCAGAATCCGGGCTGTTACAGGAGTACCGGCATCTCGGCTTTCCCGCCCGGCCAGTAATATCACCTATGCCCGATCAGCCCGCTCCTAAAAAATCACTTGGCCAGCATTGGCTTGATGATCCGGCCAGCCTGCAAAACATATGCGATGCCGCCCACTTGTCGAATGAAGACACAGTGCTGGAGATCGGCCCCGGTCCGGGCTCGCTTACGAAATTGCTAGCCAAGCATGCCGGCAAGGTTGTAGCAGTGGAGCTTGATGAAAAGCTGGCGCGCGACCTGCCGCACCGGCTCAAGGCTGATAACTTGGAAGTCATCCAGGCGGATATCTTGCGGTTTGACTTCACCCGGCTGCCCGCCGGCTACAAAGTAGTCGCCAACATTCCGTATTATTTGACGAGCAACCTGATACGAATCCTAAGCGAAGCCGCGAACCCGCCGGCGATGGCGGTGCTGCTCATACAGAAGGAAGTCGCGGAGCGTGTCGTGGCGCAGCCCGGCGATATGTCCGTGCTCAGCGTCACGGCCCAGTTTTACTGGGCGGTTGAACTTGGCGAACCGGTTTCGGCACATCTGTTCACGCCGCCCCCTAAGGTCGATTCCCAAATACTGATACTTAGGCGGCATGCCGAACCGTTGTTTCCCGGTGTTGACGCGAAAGTCTTCTTCCGGCTGGTAAAGGCAGGCTTTTCCCAGCGCCGCAAAACACTGCTTAATACGCTGAGCGCCGGACTGCAGTTAAGCCGGGAACAAGTCGGCGTGCTCTGCGGCGAAGCCGGCATTGAACCTGGGCTCCGCGCCCAGGCGCTTAGCCTGGATAACTGGCACATGATCTACCGCGCGTATAATCCTTGACGTGTTAAGTATCTGAACTTACACTAGCGGTATGGGCCCCGCTAATAACCTGGAATATCTTATACAACATGTGGCTGCCGTTATAGGCAAGCAATCCGAGCAATTGCTGCAAGAGCGGCTTGGCATCGGCCTGAGCCAGTTCAAAATCCTCATGGCGCTGGAATGGAACCCGCGCATGTCGCAGCGCAGTATAGCGGACAGCTTGGGCCAGACCGAAGCCAGTGTCAGCCGCCAGATCAAAGTGCTGACCGGCAAGGGCCTGCTGGTATCAAAGCCGGATCCGCAAAACCGCCGCAGGCACGTAACGACGCCGACGCCCAAGGGCATGCAGCTTACCGAAACAGCCAACGGCTTATTGCGGCGCGGCTTCGGCTCAGATACTCCCGGCCTGACGAACGAGGAGCTGAACGAGATGGTTGCCGGCCTGCATAAACTGCACCGCGCCATCTGCCGCCCCGGCAAGCCCGGCGCCTGCGATCATCAGTTCGGGTTCTAGTCCCTGTCTTGTATCTTCACAGCACAAATCGTAAGCGCCAGCAGGCCGACGATTGAATTGGTGACGTACAGCGCGGGGTCGTGGCGGCCTATACCATACGTTGTCCATAGTATCCCGGTGACGACGATCGTGGCATACGTTGACAACGCTAAATCACGGGTATGCCTTGTCCTGACTGCTTTGTAGGTTTGGGGAATAAAAGCCGCGATGGTCAATACAGTGGCGGCGTAACCGACATAATTCATAAGGCAAGTATACCGCATGCGGCGAGGGTATAAGTGTCTTAAATAGGGATTAGGACTTACTGTCTTCCGACATTTTGTAAACAATATAGAGGCAAATACCGGAAGTAATAGGGACAAGTATAACTAGCATTAGGAGCACCCAATTGGGTACAATAAGGTCTTTTAGTTGCTCCTTATTGAAGGCTCGAAGAACTGCATCTGCTACAACCTCAAGACTTTTTGGAATTGCAAGAGCAATTACAAAGGCCACGTATAGCATAGAGAGAACCATGTTAGCTCTTCCTGTGCTGCTGCCATATTCAGCTTTTATGGCTTCTGCTACAGCACCCCTAAAAAAGCCGTTCTTTCTTTCTTCCATCAATCTCCTTTGAAGCCATTGCTAATATTACAGTTAAGCCACCAACCCCAAAGAATACGCCAAACAATAAGTACATGCTCGTAACTTTAATATTGAATAAAGCCAACATCATGAGTATTAAGCTACCTAGAGTGATGAGGTGTAATACAGTAGCCAAGACAGGATAATACAAAAAACTTAGGGTTATTCTCTTGATGAAGGTTTGATTCAGAGCAATTTGCCGCTCAAAGATATACACATA
>CAYLML010000137.1:0-2854 GCA_964384985.1 uncultured Candidatus Saccharibacteria bacterium
GGTCAAAGACGCGCGTCAAATTATGGCAGCTATTCTACAGCAATCCGAACCGGTCTTTTTTTGTACGCGAGATTACGCGCAAGATTGACGAGCAGATTAATTCCGTCCGCCGTGAGCTAAGCAATTTGCTCAGCGTCGGCATAATCACATCCGAAACTACAAACAATAAACTATATTATGAAGTCAACCAGAAGTTTGAGTATTACGAACCGCTGCAAACGATTTTCGGCGGTGGTGTAAAGAAAATCGCTAAGAAGGCCGGCGCTAACGATGACGCTGCCGGAGAAGAGGAAGCCGATAACGACCTGCGTTCAATTGGCCATGTGGAACTGGCACTTTACACCGGCAAGTTCACCCGCGATGAAACCAGCGGCGTCGACTTTCTCGTAGTAGGCGAGGTTAACCCCAACGCGCTTAAGAAGTACGTCGACGACCTCGAGAAAAAAGAGAACAAAACCATCCGCTATACATTCATGACACTGTCGGACTTCCGCTATCGCCAGCAGATCAACGACCGTTTCGCCGTTGGCATAGCTAACGCCAAAAAACAGATACTGGTGGATGTCCACGGCATATTTACCGATAAAAAATCCGCAGCCGCAGCCGGTGAATCAAAAGAGGAGGAAAAATAACAGATGGACGTGCAATTTTACGGTGCTAACTGTGTCAGCGTATCTCTGAAGGGCGCGCGGATCGTCATCGACGACAATCTGGCGGCGCTTGGCGCCAAAAATGTCATTAAACCCGACGACATAGCCTTATTTACCGGCATGCATCCCGAAGGCGGTAATGCCCGGCTTACGTTTGACAGCCCGGGCGAGTACGAGGTATCGGACATTTCAGTGACGGGCATAGCCGCCCGGGCCCACGTGGACGAACCTGGCACTCTCGCCGCTACGATGTTCAAGCTTGTGGCCGGAGATGTCAGCATGTTGGTCACCGGCCATATTTACCCCGAACTTACCGATGATGAACTGGAAGCTGTCGGCCTGATTGACCTGTTGGTAGTGCCGGTGGGCGGCAACGGCTACACCGTAGATCCCGTCGGTGCGCTGAAGCTTATCAAGGCCATCGAGCCCAAACTGGTCGTGCCAACCCATTACGCAGACAAGACGCTTAACTACCCCGTGCCGCAGCAGTCACTTCCGGACGCCCTCAAGGAACTGGGCATGGAGCTGCAAGAGACCATCGGGAAGCTGAAGCTCAAGCGCAGCGAACTGGGCGATGTCACCCAGCTGGTCATTCTCGAAAAGTCTTAACTTTATGACCTTGTAAGCTAGGCACTCCTACGGCGTTATTCGGTATTACTGATAATGTCACCCCTGACAGGGGCGTAACGTTTTTTGTACTGACTTTTATTATCGCGTGAAACGGTCGCTTTAAAGTAGGCTTTGATACCTTTGGCTTTCGGTTTGCGGTTGTACTGCTTGTCGTAGACGCTCAAAACATCGCTGTCCATCAGATGAAAATGCAGGTGGGGTTCGCTGGAATTGCCTGAATTGCCGCATTCACCCAGCTGCTGACCGGCCTTTACGCGTTGACCGGCTTTGACTTGTACGCTGCCTCGGCGCAGGTGCTGTGACGCGGAGTAAATGTCATCGGCGTGCTTAATCATCACGTAGTTACCACCGTAGGCGTAGTCATTCGTAGTTTTCTGGGGGATGTTGTCGCGTAATCCGTCGACGGCTTCGATGACTTCACCGTCGGCAGGCGCCAGGATGGCCCGCCCGTAAGCATAATAATCCTCGTTCTTCTCCCCAGAACCGCTGTGCGTCTTGCCGTTCTTATCGAGTACTACCATGTCCAAAGCGAACTTTTCGGCCGAATCGCCATGATGGTAATTTTCAGTTTTTGTATCACCGCCCCAAAAAACAAACCAGCTGCCTTTAAATGGCAGCTGTAAGGTGATGGAGTTGCTCATAGCTGAGCCCTGGGTTACTTCTCTACTGGAGTCAGGAGCCCCTTTTTCTTGAGGGTGCGGATGGCTTGGGCGCTGAGCTTCATCTTGATTTTTTTGCCGTCGACCACGACGGTCTTGGCCTGGAGGTTGGGCTTCCAGACTTTTTTGGTGTGGCGCTGCGAAAAACTGACATTGCTGCCGTACTGCTTGCCTTTGCCGGTGAGATCACATTTCTGCATAAGGTGTTATTGTAGCGAATCTTATCTGTTTAGTCAACCGGTCCGATGATGGATTTCTGCTTCGCCGGTATTTTGGCTAGCAACTGCTTAACGGTTTTGCCGCTCACCGGGTCGACCAGATCCGGATCAAGGTCGGCCAGCGGCCGAAGAACGAAGTCTCGGGCCTGCAGGGCTCGGTGCGGGATAGTCAACTCTTCCGTATCTATTGTTTGGTCATCGTAGAATATGATATCTATGTCGACTTGCCGCGGACCGAACCGGAAGGTCCAGGTCCGCCCGGCTTTTTTCTCGATCGACTTCACGAAAGATAGCAGTTCTTTCGGGGTGAGCTCGGTTTTACCGCGAACGGCGGTATTCAGAAAATCCGGCTGGTCGGTGTAACCGGTAGCTTTAGAGCGGTAAACAGGCGCTTGTTTGATGTCGTGCACCGATGCGCCCAATAGCTCTATGGCGGTGTTAATATAGCCGCGCGAATCACCGATATTGGACCCTAAAGCCAGATAGACGGTTGCCATGCCTTTATCTTAACATGATGTATGATGTGGTTATGGTACAGCTTGTCGGGATCTTAAATATCACTCCGGACAGCTTCAGTGACGGCGGACAATTCATTGATCCGGAGGCGGCGCTTCGCCAGGCCGCACAGTTATTCGCTGACGGCGCGAGCTTGGTAGATGTTGGCGCGGAGAGCACCCGGCCGGGCGCCAAGCCGCTC
>CAYLML010000138.1:0-2830 GCA_964384985.1 uncultured Candidatus Saccharibacteria bacterium
AAACCGGTTGATTCTATGACGACGTCTATCTTTTCTTTGGCCCATGGCAAGGCTGCCGGATCTTTTTCGGCCAGCACGTCGATATGCTTACCTTTGACGATAATACCGGTGTCATCGAAACCGACCTTATGCTGGTACGTACCGTAGTTGCTGTCGTGTTTGAGAAGATGAGCCAGTGTCTTAGTATCGGTCAGGTCATTGATAGCTATAATTTCAAGGTCGCCACGCTCAAAGGCTATCTTAAAGGCATTGCGCCCGATTCTTCCGAAACCATTAATTGCCACTCGTGTTTTCATGCTTTTCCTTGTATTTTTATTTTAAAGCTTATGGTTATATTGTAAACGTTTGAACTGCAAGGGGCAACTGGTACACTGGCAATATGCGTAAATCTAAGAAAAAAACGACTAAGAAAAAATCCTCCGACCTGCTTATTCAACCGCTTATTACTTTGATGTCGATACAGATTGCCTGTTTTGCGATTGGCGCCGGCATGCTGTCCTTTAGCGGAGGACTATGGGTAGTATTTGCCGGGCCGTTTTTGATTACCTTCGTCGTATTAAGCGTATGCTGCTTCGTGCTGCTGCTCGTGCAAAAAGAGCTCATGGCGCAGCAGACTATACAGGCACTGGTCATCATTTCAGTGCTGATCTGGATATGCGCGATAGCGTATGCGGCACAGTCCTCATACCATGAGCATAAAGTAAACTCTCAGCCTTGGGAGCCCTGGGGCCAAAATGCCGTGTACTACAAGCCGGGTAAAGAGAATTTCCCCGTGTATGACGTTAGCAAGATACCGGATGGCTATGTCGATGCACCCTTGACGATCCCGGGCACACACTATATTGAAGTCGATGGACTCCTATATCCTAAAGATCGCCAATCCAATAGCCCGTTCATATGGCTATATGAGTATCCGCTTGCCTCTCAGTCATCCATGAACAGATGCTCGGATAAGGGTACGAAGTGCACTACCATAGGCACCGGACTCGACGGGTTGCCCGTATACAAGCTTACAAATGCGGAGGGAGGGGTTATGTATGGCATCGACCTGCCCGAGACGTTGATCCAGGTCAATAATACGTCAGATCAACAGGCGGTGGAGCTGCTGAAGTCCCTGGTACCGGCGCGTTAGTGGATTTACTCTCTAGCGGTCAACTGATTGGCCTGTAAATTCCGTCAGGGCCAGCAACTCGTCCAGGCTATGTACCTTAACGAAGATATCCCTGTTTTCGCCGAGGTAGTTTTGCGGCGAGGCGCTTTCGGCGTCCATCACCCGAGCTTTCAACTCGTCAAAACCGAGCGGCCGCACGGTGATTTTTTCGCCGGCGTCCAGGGCCGGATCCTGCTTAACGTCCGTATCCCAGGCCAGCCATACATATATGAACCACTCGACTTTGCGGTACGGCTGTCGTACCTTGATCAGCCGCCAGTTTTTAAAACCGTATCCTGTTTCCTCAAGAATCTCGCGCCGGGCGGCCGCTTCCGTAGTCGCGTCCTCGGGATCAACCCGGCCACCGGGAAAACTTTGCCGGGTGCCCAAATGGGGCTGTTCATCGTCAATCACCAAAATCTTGCCGTCAACCACGCAGATCACACTGACTGTATCCGCACGTTTGAGCATTTCAAACGTATGCTCCGAACCGTCGAATAATTTTTGCGGCCACTGGTACACGTCAAAGATCATACCCTTGAACGCCCTAGCCGCCGTGTCCGGCACCAGCACGCTATCTTCGGGTATAACCTTCTTCATATCTAATTATTCAGGCTTTGTTGGCGCGCTCGATGGACTCAGTGACGACTTTCCGGGCCGCCGCCGCGTCCCCCCAGCCTTTAAATTCACCCTTCACGCCGGTCCAGCCTTTTTTCCAGTCCTTGTAGTGCTTGTAGAAATGCTCGATGACTTTCTGGAAATTTTCGCCCAAATCAGCCAAATCACGAATGTTGTCCTTGCTAATGTCATCCGCGGGCACGACGATAAGCTTCTCGTCCATCTCGCCGTCATCTTCAAAGTACAATACGCCGACTAACCTGGAAGGCACGACCACTCCGTGGGGTACGGATTCATCAATAAGCAGCAGCGCGTCGACCGGATCGCCATCCTCGCAGAGAGTGTCAGGCACGTAGCCGTAATCGGCGGGGTAGCCAAGCATGGTGCCGTTCACGCGGTCAAGAAACAGCCTGCCGGTGGCCTTATCCATCTCGTACTTATTGCGTTCGCCTTTACGGATTTCTATAACTACGTTCACGATTTCGGGGGCTTTGTCGCCATAGCTCAGTTCGGCCATCGACTTCTCCTTTGGTTACTCATGAATATTGTACACTAAGATAGTATGAAGATTATCGGTCACCGCGGAGCCAGGGGCTTAGCGCCAGAAAATACTATCGCCGGCTTTAAGAAGGCGCTTGAGCATCATGTAGACGGTATTGAATTTGACTTGCATGTGACCAAAGACGGCGTTGTAGTGGTACATCACGACCCCGAACTGACCGACCCCAACGGGAAAAGGCTGGCGATCGCCGAACATTCTTATAAAGAGCTGAAGCAGCACAAGAGCGACATGCCCACTTTTGAAGAGCTGCTTGAAACTATCGGCCGACGGGTGACGCTTTACGTGGAGGTCAAGCCAGGTGTGCCTACCGCCCCTATAGTAAAGATCTTCAAGGCATACCTGGCTAATGGCTGGAAGTCGGAAGACTTTTTCTTAATGTCCTTTAGTCAGCCCGTATTGCTGGAACTGCAGCGCAAGCTGCCTGACATACCGAAAGTCGTATCCGACCAATGGTCAGGGGTTCGCGCGACCCAGCGGGCCCGGCAGCTTGGCACACGATA
>CAYLML010000139.1:0-2824 GCA_964384985.1 uncultured Candidatus Saccharibacteria bacterium
TCTAGTACGTCTATCGGTTTCACTTTTGCGATCATACTGCCACATATCGTAAGGTTCTTTAACTGGCTTTGGCTTCTCTAAGTCAATAAGCCCTGCACTCTGCAACTGTGGCAATATCTGCTTGCGTAGCTGATCATTGTTCAGCACAGTTTGCTCTTCTGCTAGGTAATACGCGCTCAACTCTTGCGGCGTCAGTCCAATCTCGGCATCAATCAGAGCAGTCTTATCCTTGCTGCCTGCTTTCTCAAACTTATCAATGTAAGCCGGGACAATGTACTTTTTGTAGAAGTCGTAGACGTATGATGTTATGCCTAGATTTTGGCTATCAAAGAACTCACCCCATAACGCGAACGTTTGGTCAATATCACTTTGGCTCGCCCTAATCTTGCCGTCGGGCTGGCGGCGATGCCACACATTTAACAGAGCAATCACTTTTACAAGCTGGAATAGGTGGTCAATGTCACGCGAGCTACGTGATTTCGGCACGTGTAACATGTCTAAAAAGCGCTTCTCGATGGCTACCCTATCAGCTTTCGCAATCACTATGTCGTCTACATGCTCGTGTCTAATTGCAATAATGCGATCTTTTAGCGCTGCACGTTCGGACTGTTTATCTAGCCATTCCGCAAACTCCGTCTCATCAGCACTACGCATCGCCCGTAAGTGTATAGCTTGCTTTATTTTGGCTGCCGTTACTTCGGGGCTTATCAATATTGCCCGTGTTGCCTCCTGCTCGTCTAACCTTAGTCCAGCAGAACAAAATACGGTTGCCGCAAATCCTACAAGAATAATCATGTCGGTCTGATTTCTGCCACCTTTCCTATTAGTTAGGGCATGAGTAATTTCACGCTCATCGTGAGAAAGCAGTGCGCGTAATTTTTCTTGTAATGCTGGGTTCGGCTGTTCGTAAAACAGCAGTATCTTACGACTCAGTGACACGATTTTTGCATTACGGCTTTTGTCAAATATACCAGCACCGTAAAAAAATGATGTAGGGCTTGCACCGCTACGTGCTACCTTATCTATATCGGGGAACAGCTTTGCTATCTCGGTTGCCAGATACGTTTTGCCTGCTGAGCTCGGGGCGTTGAGGCTCACATTAATCTGGCTCTTGTCGGTGTACGCAGATAGCATAGCTAAGAACACAATCTTCTTGTTTACATCATCATCTTTAATGGTAAGAGATAGCACCTTTGCTACATCATCCAGTGTCATTTCGCCGAACCTCGATACATCTAGACTCTCTGCATATCTCGTCAGTTGAGCTTCCTGCTCGCGCTCACGTTTTACGCTCTCATCCTCTTTGGGCGCTGCGTTGGCGGCATTATCTTTGTTTTGTTTCTTAGGCCCATCGGCCGTGCCAATAGTCGGCTTACTCATAAACCCTTCTCCATATCAATTAGTTGTTGTTCGCGCTGAGCTTTAGCTAAGACAAACCGCATAATTGCCATGCCGGCCTCTTGCGCTTGCTCGTCGGTCAATTCTAGACCGCATTCCTTACGCAAGAATATTTGCAAGCTTTTAATACGTTCGTCGCTCAGCCGCATTATTACTGCTCGGAGTAAATCCGACCTTTCAGCATCTTGATGTTGTCTGAGTACACCCGTGCTGGTACGTTGAGAGTGTTAGCCCAATACTCGTCAATGGCTTCAGTGAGGTCGCTGGTTTGCCTAAACGCGAAGTAAAAGCGTCCGTTCCCATCACGGGTGGTAGCACGTAGCTTAAAGCCACAGCTCACCAGCGCAGCGGCGAGTCCTAAGTCGTGCGTTCGTGTGTTTGGTGATTGAATGTCCATGTTAATTCCTTTCGGTTAATTGACATGGCCAGTCTGCCGCATAAAAAAGGGGCTGTGTTTAAGCCCCGATGTTTTGCGCCACTACATAGGCGGTGGCTAACCCGCAAACAATGCGATAAGTTACGATTGCTTACGATTACCGTTTTTTAATAAATCTAGCTGCGATGAACTTAGGGTTACGCTCTGAGTTAAGCGCACTCTTTCCTTTGTAGTGCCATTAAAAAAGCCAGCTTTAAGTACTTCATTAAAGCCACACTGTCGGACAAGTTCAGTCATGTCTTGCTTTGCCTTGCAGCTCTTAACGCTGTCGTGGATTTCCGTAATGTCAATCACTCTATTGGGGTTGTCCAGGAGGTATCGTAAAAAGTTATATGGTGCGGCTTCGTAACGCACTTTTTTAACATGGTACTTTGTGTCATCGTCTAGCTTAATCTCAATCAAGCCTGCATCATCCATAACAATTCGCGCGCCATGCGGCACGGGTGCTTGTATCGGCATTACATGAAGCTGTGTAGCCGTGGGCGTGTCGGACAGCGCTGGGGGCTGCTTAAACTTGTCAGCAGTAACAATGATTTTGGCAAAAGGCACTGTGCCAGCACGCGCCACAGACGATATGCCTGCTTCTATTACACGCGCCGGTGTGTCGTTATAGCCCATGTTCGCAACCTTTATTTCGCCAGTTAATAGCTGGCTGGCAAGGATTAACTCCCAAAAAGTTTCGTGTCCGGTTGGCGTTTGCCAAATATCGGTCTGTTTTACGGTCGGCTTATTGCCATGTTCTGTATCTTTGGCAACCGCAGCCCACAGTTTGAGCTGCTGGTTTGCAAAGTTTTCGGGATCAGTATCGCCACCTGTTGTTAGTTCGTCCTGCCGGTATTTAGTGAGGTAAGCGGTCAGTTCGTCGCCAAACTTTTGCATGTTAAGCTCGGCCAGTCTAAATCGCAGGTAGCCAGTAACATTTATGCTTGCTACGGCACGCTGTTTAAGTAGCGTATCAACTTCCACTGTAGTGAGTGGCGTTTTATCCGC
>CAYLML010000140.1:0-2823 GCA_964384985.1 uncultured Candidatus Saccharibacteria bacterium
GCTTAATAGCTTCCTTGGCGGCGGCAAATTCGGCTTCCTTGTCAGAAAGCAGCTTGTCACGCTTCCCGGCATCGACCGATTTTATGATGTAGCTAGCGAAGTACGCTACGCGCTCAAGATTCTTAACCGTCAGGCCAAGTAAAAGTCCCATGGCGCTGGGAGTACCGCGCAGGAACCAGATGTGCGAAACCGGCACGGCCAGGCTGATATGGCCCATGCGCTCGCGGCGCACGATACTGCGCGTTACCAGCTCGCCGTTCTTGTCGACGGCGGCTTCGCGGCTGCGTACGCCCTTATATTTGGCATCATGCGGGTTGATATCTTTGACCGGTCCGAAAATGCGCTCGCAGAACAATCCGTCCCGCTCCGGCTTTTGGGTGCGGTAGTTGATGGTTTCCGGCTTGGTGACTTCGCCATAGCTCCAGTCAAGGATGTCGTTCGGGCTGGCCACGGCCAAGCGTACCGCGTCAAAATCAGCGATATCAGTACCGTTGTTGGAATAGCGTTGAGGTGTCATATTAGGCCTCCTCCCCTTCTTTATTGTCTGCGGCGGCATCGTCTCCATCAGCAGTTACGGCTGCCATGTCGTCCGACTTATCGTCCGCGACAGCATTATCAGCGGCATTGGCTACGGCATCGGCGCTGCCGTTTTCATCGACGTCTACGACGGCGAACTCATCAACGGCGGCATCTTCGGTTACGTCAACATCGGAAATCGCCTGCTTCGGTACTTCCACTTCGGCCGGATGGCTGGCTTCCTCTTTGATGTTGCTCGCCAAAACTGCCTCGGCGTCGACAACCTGGTCAGAATGCACCAGGTCAACCTTGAGGACCAGGCCCTGCAGCTCTTTCACGAGCACGTTAAAGCTTTCCGGAACCTTAGGCCCGACAATCGGCGTCTTCTTAATGATCGATTCATACGCCTTGGAGCGTCCGTACACGTCGTCCGACTTGATGGTCAGCATTTCCTGCAAGGTGTAAGCCGCGCCATAAGCCTCCAGAGCCCAGACTTCCATTTCGCCGAAGCGCTGGCCGCCGTTCTGGGCTTTGCCGCCCAGCGGCTGCTGCGTCACCATAGTGTACGGACCGGTTGAACGGGCGTGGATCTTGTCCGCTACCATGTGGTTGAGCTTAATCATGTACATACTGCCAACGGTAGTGCGCTCGCTAAAGGCTTCACCGTTGCGGCCGTCATACAGCTGCTGTTTGCCGTCTTCTGGCAAACCGGCCTCTTTGAGCAATTCGTGGATTTTTGCTTCGGGAACGCCGTTAAACGACGGGCTTGCCACCTTCATGCCGAGCATACGAGCCGCCATGCCCACGTGGGTTTCAAACAGCTGGCCGACATTCATTCGTGATGGTACGCCGAGGGGGTTAAGTATGATATCGACAGGGGTGCCATCGGCCATAAAAGGCATGTCTTCAACTGGCAGGATCCTGGCGATTACACCCTTGTTACCGTGGCGGCCGCCGAGTTTGTCGCCGACGGCGATCTTGCGCATCTGAGCCACGAAGACCTGGATCTGCATGATGACACCGGCTTTCAGCTCGTGGCCGTTTTCCCGGTTAAAGACTTTAACGCCCACGACCTTGCCGTGCTTGCCGTTGCTCATGCGCTGTGATGTATCACGGACTTCTTTGGCCTTTTCGCCGAAGATGGCGCGTAGCAAGCGCTCTTCGCTGCTGAGCTCCTGTTCGCCTTTCGGCGTAATTTTACCAACCAGGATATCGCCGGGGTGCACTTCGGCGCCAATGCGGACAATGCCGTCTTCATCCAGGTGGCGGAGGGTCTCTTCGGAAACGTTCGGGATGTCGGACGTAACGATTTCCGGGCCAAGCTTCGTTTCGCGGACTTCGATCATAAAGTCCACGATGTGAATAGATGTCAGCGTGTCGTCTTCCACGAGCTTGCGCGAGATGATGATGGCGTCTTCGAAGTTATAACCGGCCCACGGCATAAACGCCACGACCAGGTCCTTGCCGAGCGCTAGCTCGCCGTCGGCGATTGACATGCCCTCAATGAGTACGTCGCCGGCCTTGACCTTATCGCCGGTGTTGACAACGACCTTCTGGTTGATAGATGTGCCTTCGTTGCTGCGGACAAACCGCTGCGGCTCATACTTTTCGGTGCCGTCCTTATACTTAACGACAACTTCTTGCGCGGTAGCCTTGGTGACTTCGCCGGCACCACTTGCCAGGATTACCTGCCCGGTATTGCGGGCGGCATCGATTTCCAGGCCGGTACCCACAATCGGGCTGGCCGGCTGGATCAGAGGCACGGCCTGGCGCTGCTGGTTGCTTCCCATGAGCGAGCGATAGACGTAGTTTTTCTCAATAAACGGAATGAGGCCGGCCGAAGAGCCGATAATCTGGTTGCGCGAAGCATCCAGGTGCGTCACGTCGTCGGCATCGACTTCGCCAGACTTCAGGTGCGAGCGGGCGCTGACGCGGTCCTGCTTGAAATAGCCCTTGTCGTCAACCTCGCTGCCGCCGCCGGCTATAATGGCCGTCTCTTCTTCGTGCGCATCAAGATACACCACTTCATTGGTAACTTTCGCCTTGATAGGCCAGGTCTTCTTGGCGGTAACTTTAGCGAGCTTGGCGGTGTCGGCCTTGGTTATATTGGCGCCGGCCTTAACTATTACTTTGCCCTTTTCGTCGGCCAGGTCCTGGCTGGCGATATGGCCGGCGGCGTCCTTGGCGGCAACCGCATTCAAAACTATGCGGTACGGGGTCTCTATGAAACCATAATCGTTAACACGGGCAAAGTTGGCCAGGTTCAATACCAGGCCGATATTCGCGCCTTCAGGGGTTTCTACGGCA
>CAYLML010000141.1:0-2818 GCA_964384985.1 uncultured Candidatus Saccharibacteria bacterium
CCAGATGGCCGTTGCCCCCTTGTCCTTGGAAAACGATCGCGCCGGTATTGCTCAGGGACGTGCCGAGCGTCAGAGCATTTGCTCCCTCCACCGCCAAGGTGCCCGTAATCGTACCATTCCCGGTTATGTTTGTAGTCCCCGTGATATTTGCGCCGCCGGTCGTGACCGTCAGGCCACTGCCCACGCTCAACGTCCCGGCTATAGAGGAACTGCCGGTGCCGTTGACTGTGAGGGTGCCGGCTTGGGTACTGTTCCCACCCTCGTCAACCGATAACTTGCTCGAGGCGTTAACTTCCAAATTGACCAGGTTACCTGTGAAACCGATACCGGTATTAATAATCAAGTTGCCGGCAGCGGTGAGGGTGGTGCCGGCCTGGCTCAGGATAGAATTCGCTATAGACTGCGAAGCGGTAAAGACCGGTATTACGCCGGCAGTTCCGCCCGGTGTCGTTACGCCCGTACCGGTACCTGCGCAGTTGCCTATCTCAACCGTACAGATGGTTTGCGGTACTGCCGTAAGCGGCACAGGCAGGCTGTATGTCACGCTGCCTGGCAGGTTGCCGGCCAACTGCAGTATGGCGGTGCTTGCGGCACCGTCATGGAGGACAATACTGCCGACAGTGCTCGTCTTACCCAGCGTCAAAGTACCGCCTTGCACAGCCAGATTGCCAGCCGCCGTAACACCGCCGCCGTTAGAGACCACGAAGCTATCGCTGCCGGATCCCTGCAGTTGTATCAGGTTGCCACCACCGGTGTTATTTATAAAAATCGAACTGCCTGAGCCAGTGTCCGCCTGAGCGGTACCGGGCTGCAGTTGCACAGCAGTACCCGGCCCGGCGGCGCAAGAAAAGCCAGTGGTACAGATAGTCTGGGAACCCGGGCCGGTTGTCGGCAAGACAAAGGTCCGGCCATTAGCGGTAAAGGTAATGTTATCGCTTCCCGCCGAGATATTCAGGCTGTTCCCCGGCACTGTCTGTTGAAGGGTGGCGACAGACAGGGTACCGCTGACCGTCAGGCCGCCGAACGTCGGCGTGGAAGTCACGGCAATACTCTGCGGCAGCGATAGCGTCACATTGCCCGTACCACCAGATACGTTTACCTGGCCGGCCGTGCCGGTCAGGCTTATCACTCCCGTGTTGCCGATGGTAGTGCCGTTGATGGAAACACCGGAACCGGCATTGAGTGTCACGTCGCCGGTCTGGCCCTGCAGACTCGTGACCCGCGGCCCGTTGCTGACAGCCGTATTGGTGATTTGCTGCAAAAGCGCGCTGGATATACCGAGCTGGCCGTTCACGATGCTTAGGCTATTGTCCAGGTTAATAACACCGCTGGAACCGCCCAGCGAGCTCACGTGTTCAGGCGACAGGCTGATAAACTGCGTACCGTTGTAAAAATATGGGATATTAGTGGTCTGGTCGTAGTAAAACTGGCCGGTCACCGGGTTGGCAGGCGTAGCCATGGGCGTCAATACCAGCGTATCGTTGACTTTGAGCAAGCCGTTGATGGACAACTGGCTGGCGGGACCGACCTGAAGCTGGTCGGAAGGTTTTATGTTTCCCAGAGACAGCTGGCCGACAGAATAGGTGGCGGCGTTGTTCTGAGACTTCTCGTGCTTGGAGCTAAGACTGAACAGCAGCAGGCCAGCGCCAATGAGTAAAGCGACCACAACCGCTACGCCACCGGTAATCAGGAATGCCAGACGGTTAAAACGAAGCAGCGAAAGCGCTCCGGGCCGGCTGGGACGATCCTTTGCGACTACTGCGTCTCCGGTATCAGCCTGAGGCTGAGGCAAATCCTCCTCTGGTGATTCCAGCAAGATCGGTTCCGGCACGGTATACCTGGGTATCTCGGCCGGTGATGGCTGTGGTACTACAACCGCCTCTGGAGCTACCTCACCTGCGCGCGCGTCCGCGTCCGCGTCCGCAAGCGCGGGCGCGTGGTCGGGCGGTGACTGCACTTGCAGCACAGCGGGCTGTCCGGAAGAGTCTAAACCATCCGCGGAGCCGGTCGCTCCGCTGGCGTTATCTGTACCACTGACTGCAGGTTCCATTGTTTACTTCTTTGGTTTGTATTTTTTACCGTAACGGTTACTTTATGCCGTGATTGTATTTTACACCCCTTGAAAACAGGGTGCAAGCAAGTTGAGTACTTTTTTTACCCAGTTTAACTCCTGTACGCTGGTGACGGCCCTATTTCAGCAGGAAGAATATAATCACTGCCGAGGTAATAGTCGTCAGCAGCGCCATTCCAAGTACGGCGGCCAGCGTCCGTAAAACCGTGTATTTAGCCAAAGGATTGCGGCCGATGGAGATGATACTGCCGTATATCGAAGCGTATACCAGGCTAACCAGTATCAGGATCGCCGTTAGGGCCACCGCCAGGCTTAGGAGTACTCGAAAGGTCGAAACGCTGTGCCCCGTCAACCCCTTGGCCAGTTTCTGCAAACTGTTCGCCGGAGCAGCTGTAGCGGATGGTCCTTCGACGGCTATTGCGACGTTCAGGCGTACGTAGCCGACAGTAAGCTGTGCTTTGCGGCCGCCTTTGTCAGTAACGGTCCGGGTCACGGTGGCGCTGGAATTTTTATTGAAGTCAGTCTGGGCCAGTCCGATCACATGCGACCCGGCCGCAGCCTTCATGCCGATGCCGCTAAACGGAGAAACACCTATGGCATCGCCCACGTTTATCGAGCCGCCCAAAGTGCTCACAAGGGTATTTACTATGCCGGCGCTGGCAACCTGCACCTTGCCTGGCGACTCGTCCACGGCCACCAGCGAGTCATTGCCGGCAACTGCCACTCCCAAGAGGCGGGAACCGTTTG
>CAYLML010000142.1:0-2800 GCA_964384985.1 uncultured Candidatus Saccharibacteria bacterium
TCGTTCACGCTGGCAACGGCGTCATGAAACATCTTCAGCGTTTCGGCGTCCGGCTGGGAGGTAAAAGGCCGGCCGAGGTATGTTTCGGAGGCCACTATATCAGCCGGTGTTTTCCATTGGTAACTGGTGGCATCGCCTGTTTCAAGGCGGCAGCAAACCGGGGGTAGGAGATATTTTTCGCTGAGCCACCCCATATTCTGCTCCGAATATTCGACCATGCGCGGTTCCAGGTCGCTGCCATACGCTTCGTAACCCATCAGCGAAGCTTCCTGCAGCACGACGCCGGTGCCGCAAAAGGGGTCGAGCAGCGTTTTTTCGAGGCGGGCGCGGGGAATTTCTTCGCCTTCCGGGATATCGCAGATATTGCTCAATGTCTCTTCCGAAAGTTTGCCGGCGGCCAGGTTGATGATGATCTGCGCCAGCTTCGGCGGCAGCATGCCGACCTTGGCGTCGCGTTTGGGCCGACCGCGGTCCCGCAGGGTATACGATTCGATATCCTGCACTTTGACAGTCTGGGCCACTATGGTTTTCTGCCCGTCCTTGATGAGGTTTAATTCCCAGCCGTTCGTCCCCGTCAGGTTATTGTGGATTACCTGGGCGGCATTTAACTCCGGTGTTTTATTGGGAATCAGGCGTACGGAACGGCCGGTTTTACGGATAGCTTTCTTGATGGTCAGCCCGGTAGCTTCCAGCTGTTTTATGCCAGTATCGAAGCCGATAACGCTGAGGCCGAGCAGCATTTTGCCCTCGGGCATGGACTGGCTTTGGCTGGGCGACACATCTATCAGGAATTTTTCAATAGCGCGCCAGTGGACGGTGTCCAGCGTGGTCAGTAATTTGCAGAATTTGACGCTGCCGCCGAGCCGGTCGAAGGCTAGCAGGCAGGGATCAACGTCGACTACGGCCGTTTTCTCGCCGACCAGACGAGTTTTATCAGCGCCGTACAGGCTTTCCAGCTCTGCCAGTCCGAGCGCCGGCTGCCGCCCCAAAATCATTACGCTTTGCATCCTATCAGTATAGCAATTGCTATAATGAGCGGTATGTCGGAAACACATTGGCCGCGGCGGCACTGGAAATTGATCGTCAACTTGGTAACGCTCGCCGCGCTCGCAGTGCTTATTTACGCCGTACGGCACGATTTAGCCAATACGTTCCGCAATCTTGGACACGTGCACGCTTGGGCGCTCTTGCTGATGATTCCCATAGAGCTCTTGAATTACCATGCCCAAGCCCGCCTGTACCAGCGCCTGTTCGCTATGGTCGGCAATAAACTATCGTATAAATACCTCTATAAAACATCAGTAGAGCTGAATTTTGTTAACCATGTCTTTCCGAGCGGCGGCGTAACCGGACTTTCGTATTTTACCCTCAGGCTGCGCGAAGGGGATAAGCTCAGCTCCGGCAAGGTGACGTTCATCCACATCATGAAAATCGCGCTGTACTTCCTGGCGTTTGAAGCGATCCTGATCTTTGGCGTCTTCTGCCTGGCTGTCATGGGCAGAGTCAACAACTTGGTGATGCTGACCGCCGGTTCGCTTTCCACCTTGCTGCTGGTGGGCACGATCGCGTTCGTGTACATCATTGACAGCAAGCAGCGAATCAACAGTTTCTTTATCTTTTTAACCAAGGCGCTGAACCGGCTCATCCGGGTGGTGCGGCCCAGCTACCCGGAAACGATTAACATCACCAGAGCCAGGAAGTTATTCAATGATTTCCATGAGAGCTACCAGGATATTAAGAGCAATTACCAGCAGCTCAAAATACCGTTTCTTTACGCGCTTCTGGCTGACGCGACTGAGGTCGCGGCGGTGTACGTAGTCTACCTGGCGTTCGGTGAGCTGGTGAACGTCGGCGCGGTCATTTTGGCGTACGGCATCGCTAATTTCGCGGGCCTGGTATCGGTGCTGCCTGGCGGCATTGGCATATACGAAGCTTTGATGACCGCCGTACTGGCCAGCACCGGTATTCCTCCGGGTGTCAGCCTGCCGGTCACGGTGATGTACCGGATTCTGAATACGCTGCTGCAGCTGCCCCCCGGCTACTACCTGTATCACAAAGCGATCAGCCGAGGCGATCTCTCGGCAGAGACCTCCCATGCCGAGTGAAGCGCCCGGCGAAGAAATCGTACTGGGTGTCAGCGAATTCGTGGCGGTGTTGAATCAGACGCTGGAATACGCTTATCCTACGGTAACTATTACCGGCGAGCTGGCCAACCTGCGGGTTAGCAAAAACCGCTGGCTGTACTTCGACCTCAAGGACGAGACGGCCAGCGTGAAGTTTTTCGGAACGGTATATCATTTGCCGGGACCGCTGGAAGACGGCATGCTATTGAAAGTCCGCGGCCAGCCGCGGCTGCACCCGCTCTATGGCTTCAGCGTGAACGTATTGAGCCTGCGTCCGGCCGGGGAGGGCACTATACGGCGCGCCGCCCAGCTGCTTCAGGCGAAGCTGGCGCGCGAGGGCTTATTCGACGAGGCGCGCAAGCGTTCATTGCCGTACTCGCCGGTACGCGCCGGCCTGATAGCCTCTAAGCAGTCGGCGGCTTACGCCGATTTCGTTAAAATCCTGAACGCACGCTGGCACGGCGTGCAGGTGGAGCTTATAGACGTGCATGTTCAGGGCGAAGCGGCGCCGCCACAGCTCACGGCCGCGCTTGAGCAGTTTAATGCTCTGGCCGAACCGCCTGATGTCATCGTGCTGATCCGCGGCGGCGGCAGCGCCGAAGACCTAGCGGCTTTCAGTACCGAACAAGTGGCGCGGGCGGTCGCCGCCAGCCGCGTACCGACGCTGGCGGCGATTG
>CAYLML010000143.1:0-2787 GCA_964384985.1 uncultured Candidatus Saccharibacteria bacterium
GCCGGGTTTCAGTTGGAGGGCGGCCAGCAAGCGGGGCCGCCGCTTCCCGCTGGATTTGTGCCAGAACCGCCCGTCAGCCCCGTTTCTGATCTGATTCAGTCTGCGCCGCGCGCCGCCATTCAGGGCGTCCTAAATGCAGCGTCGGGCCCACCAGTCCCGGACTCTCCATTTCCTATTGCGCCAGAGCTAATGCAGGGCGCCGGCCCGCAGATGCAAGCGCTGGAGAATATGGGGGGCCCGTCTTATAAGCCGCAGACGCCGCTCGGCAAGATCGGCTCGGCGGCCATCGAGACGGCTACCAATCCCCTATCATATCTCGGCCCCGGCAGCATTCCGTTAAAGATCGGTGGCGCATTGCTTTCTGGTGCGGCCAGCGAAGGTGCCGGGCAGGCCACGGAAGGGACCGCACTAGAGACGCCAGCGCGTCTTATCGGCGGCTTGGCTGGGGGCGTCGCTGGCGCCAAGGCTCTTGGCCCAACAGCAGAACGCGCCGCCGTACCAACATTAAGGGAATTGAAAGTCGAGGAAGATCGGCTATATAATGCCGCACGCAATTCGGGGCTGGAAGTAAAGCCGAAGGGGCTTGCTGATTTCGCCACGCAGGCAGAGCAAGACCTCACAACTGGACCGAAATATGCGTTTACCGGCGGACCCGATGGGACAGCCCCAGGAACCCTCAAGCTCCTTGACAAGCTACAGAACCCCCCAGAAGGCGCCACTGTTACTGCCTCCAATCTCGACACCCTCAGGCGGCAGATTAACGACCTTGCCGGACAAACCAAAGACTTCAAGCCAACAGCCGACGCCAAGGCCGCGATGGTTCTCAAGCGGTCCTTTGCCGACTATCTGGAGAATTTGCCTCAAGATCATGTGGTGGCCGGTAATGCCGAGGACTTTGTTCGCAACATCAAGCAAGCGAACCAAACCCATGGATCACTCCAGAACACTAAAACAATCGCCCAAAAGATTACAAACGCGCAGGACAACACCGAAGGCTCTATTGCCACCAACCTAGCCAACCAGCTTAAATCGCAACTTCGCCCGATCCTGAAAAACCCCAAGGCCCAGCGTGGTCTAACGCAAGAAGAAGTTGCGGGGGTACGGGGTGTTAATCGCGGCGGCGATAATTTAGCAAGTCGCGTCGTTTCCAATACTCTAAATCAAGTCGGCAGGCTCGGCGCTGGCGTAATTCCAATGCTCGCCCACGCTGGTGCCGCATTGGCAACGGGTGGCGCATCCATTCCGGCACAGTTGGCGCTCGGTGCGGGCCTTTACGGTGCGCGCAAGGCCGGTGAGCAACTAACGCTTAAACAGGCGCGCAATCTGCAAGACCTGATGGCAATGCGCTCGCCGCTTTATCAGCAGCGGTTGAAAGCGTTACCAGCTCCGGACCTATCAGCGAATAAAGCCGCCATCGCTCGCGGCGTTCTAGGTGCATTAAGATAATGGCCGGCCTTCTCGACTATGGCGACTCGATTTCTAATATTGAGTCCGGCGGCAAATACGACGCGCTCGGCCCCACGACCAAATCCGGCGACCGCGCCTATGGCAAATACCAAGTCATGGGCGCCAATATCCCGGTCTGGACTAAGGAAATCCTTGGTGCGCCGATGTCACCTGAGGAATTTCTATCAAATCCGCAGGCGCAGGATGCCGTGTTTCAGGGCAAGTTCGGCCAGTATGCCGAGAAGTATGGCCCCGAGGGCGCAGCGCAAGCCTGGTTCGGTGGGCCCGGCGCTGTCGGCAAGACCTATCGCAAGGACCAACTAGGAACGTCTGTCGGCGCTTATGGCCAGAAGTTCATGGCGGGTTTGCCCCCACAGGCACAGGCCGCAACTGGAGCACCACAACCGCCCCCGCAACAGCCGCTACCGCCTCAGCCATTAAATCTTGCTGCACAGGTGCCACAGGCCCAGCCGCAACAGTCGCCGCTGCCCGCTTATGGCTTCAGCCCGCAGGCACAACCGGCACAGCCAGTAGAACTACCGCAAGCGCAAGTTCTCAACGCGCCGCAGTTACAGCCACTCATTCGTCAATTCAATCTGCGAAACGCATTCGCAAAGATACCGACGCCCGCAGGTTTCAAGGGCTTTAATTACTCCCAAGGATAAGCAATGGCCCGTGGTTTACAGGTCTGGTCGCAAACAGCGGCCAGCAACAATAGTGCTGACTCCGGCGTGAACTGGGCCGAAGGTCAAGCGCCATCGAGCGTCAATGATAGCGCTCGCGCCGAAATGGCATCGATGGCCAAATGGCGCGACGATAACAACGGCACACTTGCGACCAGTGGAACGACCGCAGCCTACACCGTCACCAGCAATCAGGTGTCAACGGCGGTCGCAGATGGCTATACCGTTGTCGTTAAATTCCATGCAACGAATGACACGGCTGCGACCCTGAACGTCGATGGAGTGGCGGCCAAGAACCTGCAATTGGTCGCCGGTACGAACGTCTCTGGCGGCGAATTTCTTGCCAATACCATCCATAAATTCAAATATGACTCTGGCTCGACCGCATGGATTGCACAGGGCGCAAACCTGATCGGCGCAAGTGCGGTTTCTTCCAACAATATCGCTGCTGGAGCTATTGCCTATTCCAAGATCCAGAATGAAACTGCCGGAACAATCCTTGGCAATGGTACTGGCGGCGCTGCCGCTCCGCAGGAATTAACTGTCGGTGCGGGTCTGTCTCTTACCAGCGGTGCCATCAGCGCGCCAGCGTTTCCGCCGACGGGATCGTTCAAGAACCTGTCCATCAAGGTTGCCAGCACCACAACCGTCGCGCCCT
>CAYLML010000144.1:0-2753 GCA_964384985.1 uncultured Candidatus Saccharibacteria bacterium
GCCGACGCTTATGCCAAGGCCTTTGACAAAGGAGGTTCCCTTGCCGAATTCCCCGCCGACGACGCCGAGCGTAAAGATTAGCCCGTAAATAAATGCGATGACTGCCTGGGCTATGGCGACAACCTTCGCGAATGATCCCACCCGAAGTTTATTGACACGAACTGTGCTCATGTTCAAACCCTCCGTTAGTTTTGCACCTTCATCGTACCACCTTAATTGATATATGCAAGCCGCACCCCGATGTTCGGTTATAATACGGCTTATGTATAAAAACCCGAAAAGCACGGCCGTTTTGGTGCTGGGAGCCTTAGGGGTAGTATTCGGGGATATTGGTACGAACCCCCTATACGCGGTCAAGGTGTTATTCGGGCCCTTGGGACAGCATATAAGGATCAGTCCCGCCGACGTGTACGGTATTATTTCCCTCGTTATATGGTCCGTGGCGGTGGTAGTTTCGGTGAAATTCGTCCTTCTTATTATGCGGGCCGACAACAAGGGCGAGGGCGGTATTATGGCCTTAGTCTCCATAGTCAAGGACAGCGTGACCAGCCATCGCTTACGGGCATCGCTGATTATGCTCGGAATCATCGGCATGGCCCTGTTTTACGGCGACAGCGCCATCACGCCGGCTATTTCCGTCCTCTCGGCGGTCGAAGGCCTGAAAGTGCTCAATGCCAGCCTGTCCGGCTATGTCATACCGGTGACAGTACTGCTGCTGGTTTCGCTATTCTGGCTGCAAAAATACGGCAGCGGGGTTATCGGGAGTTTATTCGGTCCGATTATGTTCATATGGTTCGTGACTATCGGCATAGGCGGCGGCTGGGAGGTTTGGCAGCACCCGGAAGTACTGCAAAGCCTGTCCCCGCTTACGGCGGTAACGTTTTTTGCCAATCATGTCAGGTTGGCATTCCTGGCAATGGGAGCCGTGATGCTGGCAGTCACCGGAGCCGAAGCGCTGTACGCCGATATGGGCCACTTCGGACGGGCGTCGATTTCCCGGGCGTGGTTCCTGCTGGTTTTCCCTTCCCTGATACTTTGCTATATGGGTGAAGGCGCGCTAATTTTGCACGATCCCTCACTTGTCTCGAATCCGCTCTTTTACCTGTTCCCCGCCCAGCTTCACGTGCCGCTGCTGATATTAGCCACGATGGCGACGCTTATTGCTTCCCAGGCGGTGATTTCCGGGGCTTTTTCTATCACCAAACAAGCCGTCGGCCTGAACTTCTTGCCTAAATTATTTATACGGCACACGTCCACGAAGCTTGCCGGCCAGATTTATATGCCGCTGGTAAATTACATTTTGTTCGTGGCGGTTATGCTGCTGGTGGTCTTTTTCGGCTCTTCCGAAAGGCTGGCCAACGCTTACGGCATCGCGGTGAGCGGTACCATCGCGGTGGATTCGATCTTGTTCTTGGCTGTACTGCGCAGCAAATGGCATAAGCCGTTCAAGGCGGTGCTGCTAGTCGCGCTGTTATTCGTACCGCTGGACCTCCTGTTTATCTCTTCAAACCTGGCAAAGGTTGTGCATGGCGGCTGGATCCCGCTGCTGCTGGCCGCGGGAGTATTTACTCTAGTCAATACCTGGGTAAAAGGCCAGCGCATCGTTACGCGCGAACGGCGGGTGCTGGAGGGTTCGCTGATGGATACGGTGAAAGAAATACGCGAATCCACCTCTCTGCGCAGATATCCCGGCCAAGCGGTTTACTTCGGTCATCACCCTGAATTTGCTCCCTTGGCCCTGCGCACGACGCTGGAAGAATTCCACGAACTGCCCGAGAGAGTGCTCATCATTTCGGTTTTAGTGTCTAACGAGGCGCACGTGCGCGAAGACCGGCGGGCAGTGTTCGACAATCTTGGCTACGACGATGGGATCGGGCACCTGACACTGACTTACGGGTTCCATGACTCAATTAATATACCGAAAATCCTGAAAGAGGTGCGCGGCCGGAGCCCGGACTTGAATATCAATCCGGCCGAAGCGTCTTATTTTATATCGCTCTATAAGGTCGTGCCCACCAAACGGCACAATATGGCGGTTTGGCGGAAGGCGCTGTATCGTTTTATGTCTCATAATTCAGTAAGCTACAGCGATTACTACAAACTTCCCCTGGACCGCACGCAGGAAGTCAGCTCACCAATCAAACTTTAGATCAGATCAGCTCAGCGCCAGCCCGAACAGGACAAGGCTTAAAACCAGGCTGACGGCTGCCAGCAACTGGTAGGCGTATCGCTTAAGCGCATGGCGTACCCGTAGCAGCGTTTTGTCTTTGAGGCGCGGAGGCGCAAGATAAAACGCTGCTACCACCGCCAGCTGCAATACGAGCGCCATCACTGCGTAGGTGGCTATGACGCCCACTAACTGCACATCTGAGAGATGACCTAGTCCGGCCTTTATCATGGCCACTACGAACACGACGTCGACCACCGATTGCACTGCCACGAGCGCCATGCCAAGTACGAATATATGCCACGGACCAAGGTCCAGCCACCGGCGCGTCCTGCCTGACGGGTCAACCTCGGCTTTGCCCGTTTTTATCTGTAAAAACACGGCGGCGGCAATGAGAAGCAGGATGACGGCCGCTATGGTTTCGCCAGTTGGCACCAACCACTCATGAGTACGCTCAAACCGTAAAACGACCCGGCCAAGCCCTTTGGCGAACAGCAGGCCCATCACCATCAGCGATACGAAACTGCCGCCTAAGGATATAAACGAACGCCGGTACGGGCGTTCCTGCACCAGCAGCACGGGCATT
>CAYLML010000145.1:0-2645 GCA_964384985.1 uncultured Candidatus Saccharibacteria bacterium
GCTGAATGATAATGCCATGAACACTGTCGTCCTTGTTGAGCTTATCAAGTAGCGCCGGGGTGTCTTCCTGCTTGACGTGGTACAGGTCGACATCGACCAGAATATCCGATCCGTAGCGCTTTTTCATGTTTATATAGGCTTCGCTAACAGGGTTGTCGGTCGTGAGTATGATTGCCAATTTAGGGGTGATACCATGCGCCTGCCGCAAAGCCCTCACTTGATGGCCTTGCCGCTCTTTGATATAAGCAGCCAACTCAGCACCGTTTAGCAATTTCATTACCATAATTATAACAGATACGCTTCGGTGTTGCATTTGGCGCGTAACATAAGTACTATAAGCGGGAGAACGCTAACAGTAACCACAAGGGGCAATATTATTATGAAACAACGTAATCCTGTAACCGTCTTCTTTTTGGGGCTTATTACTTTAGGAATTTACGGCATATACTGGCAGGTCAAAACCAAAGGGGAGCTCAAAGCCCAAGGCGCCGACATACCAACCGCGTGGCTGATCATCGTACCGATCGCCAACCTATACTGGATCTACAAGTACGCCGTGGGCGTAGAAAAGGTGAGCGGGGGCAAGATCACGGCGGTGCTTACTCTTATCCTGCTGCTGCTGCTCAGCATCGTCGGCATGGCGATCCTGCAGAGCGAATTCAACAAGCTGGGCACAGCTCCGGTCGCAGGCGGTTCCGCGCCGACACCGCCCACGCCTCCTTCGCCAACGGTTCCACCAGCCGCCGTCTAAAAACCTTGCCAAAACAGGGGTAATTTGCTACAGTTTTGTAATTGCAGGCTTATTCAGCCTGCCCCGGGCCAGTAGCTCAGCTGGTTAGAGCACCTGCCTCTTAAGCAGGGTGTCGAGGGTTCGAGTCCCTCCTGGCCCTCCATTACGCTTATGCTTAAAGACTTCTTCGGAAGTCTTTTTGCTTTACAATTAATACATGTTCTTAGCTTCCATATTTTGTATAGCAGTTCTGACAGCCTGCATACCGCTATTGGTTGAGCGATCTAAAAAATTTCTGCCCCAGCTCACGGTGCATAATTCATATACTTGGCTTCCTGTCTTAGCTGCCGTGCTTTTTGTCGTAGCATTTTTTATACCGGATATTCATATCTCGAAAGAGACGACCACCTTTCAGCAGCACTTCGTTGGCGGCGGCATCTATTGCGCTCTACTTTTTGTGTACTTTCAGAAATTGCTCGGCTGGAGCACTAACTGGGCAGTTAGTATTCTTTTGCTCTTTGCTTGGACATCAGCTTTTGGTGTTGCAAATGAGCTATTAGAGTTTACTCTCACTAAGCTTCATTTGGCACAGATCGGGACTGGCGATACTGACTGGGATTTGCTTGCAAATACTCTTGGTTCGTTGATCAGCTATATAGTACTTATGGGTGGAAAAGCAATTCTCAATCGACCAAGCAAATAACTGACCTATCTGCTCTAATTTTCGCGGTCGCTATATCGCAAATCTAAACTAGTAAACAATTTGTAATTGTCTTGTAAATAATACAACTTTGTGGTATTATTTTTTTCATGTCAGAGCGCGGTCCAAGTTTTGGTGGTGAATATGACGCAACACCTGAGCAGGCTTTAGTTCATGATATGCGTCAAGTCGCTTATGAATTGCTTGGCGGTCCAGAAGATGCCTTATCTCGGGAGATTGCCGAGAAGCTGCTGCTGAAAGCAAATGTTAAAGAACGGGTTGATGCAATGCTTGCATATGCCGATGATGTGTCGGTTCATCAAGATTTAAAACAACTGGGAACATTGGTGGTAAGAGAAGCTGAAGCTCTATTTGACTATGATGATCCTGATTCAGGTTTTAATATACAAAGGGGTGATAATTACCTAGATGTACATATACCGCCCGTCCCCGGAGAGTTGCGCAACAGAGAAGCTGCCCAGAAATCATTGACACTGGTACGCGAGTACATATTAGCCCATGAATTAACACCAAGGTACGTGATGGGAGTTACATACGAAAGAATAGGAGAAATTGCCAAAAGGTTTGGCTTCAATGTTGCCCATCCTGACCCGGAACTATTGCCCGATAGTATTATTAGGGGTGTTCGACGCGTACATGAACAATTTACGGAAGAAGGCAGAAGTGGCAGAGATATGGGTTTGCCGGT
This sequence comes from uncultured Candidatus Saccharibacteria bacterium, assembly GCA_964384985.1. Lineage (GTDB taxonomy): Bacteria > Patescibacteriota > Saccharimonadia > Saccharimonadales > UBA4665 > CAYLML01. The sequence continues at coordinate 2,140 of CAYLML010000145.1, forward strand.
AATTGTGTTTAAGGATACGGCGGAGTTTATTGAGGGTGAGCCTGCAGAACAACAGCCAGTTCGCAAGAGTCTATTTGGCCTGCTTTTAAGAAATCAAGCTAATTAGGCATGATTTGGTAATGCGTAGCTTTTAACAGCCCTTAACTTTAGTTGCGATTGCGTGTGATCCCTATCACTGCACATCTACCGATATGGGTATAGCCTTGGGGTAGAAAGGCATAGAGCATTATGAGCAAAACTGATTATAAAAAAGAACTGAAGCGGTTTTATACCGCAAAGGTCGGTAAGCCTGTTGTCGTGCAGGTCCCAAAGATGAATTTTATTATGATTGACGGCAAGGGTGACCCCAATACCAGCCAAGAATACATTGACGCGATTCAGGCCCTTTACCCTGTTGCCTATACCATAAAATTTACGAGCAAAATTAAGAACGGCAAGGATTTTGGCGTCATGCCGCTGGAGGGGTTGTGGTGGACTGAAAACATGGCGGACTTCAGCGCAGAGAA
>CAYLML010000146.1:0-2639 GCA_964384985.1 uncultured Candidatus Saccharibacteria bacterium
TGTCGCCGAACTTAGTCTCCGGCCGGGCGGTACCGATCTGGAACGGGCCGTACTGCAGGGTGTAAAAAGTCCCCTGCTCTTCTTTGTGGACAAGCTCGTCATCTGATACGTTCGTTTCAAGCTTCGGATCCCAGTTGACTATGCGATGACCCCTGTAAATCAGGCCGTCATTATACATTTTTACGAATGTTTCGTTGACGCAGCGGTTCAAGGCGTTGTCGAGGGTGTAGCGTGCCCTGCTCCAATCCACGCTCGCGCCCATGGCGCGCATCTGGGAGTTGATAGTTTCGCGGCTGTTGCCTACGAAATCCCTGGTGCGCCGCAAAAACTCCTCGCGGCCGATTTTATGCTTGTTAGTTCCCTCCTCTGCCAGCTGGTTCTCGATAATGGCGTTGACGGGCAGTGCCGCGTGATCCGTGCCGGGCAGCCACAGTACGTCCTTTCCCTGCTGGCGGGCATGGCGGGCGATAATATCCTGCAGGGTCACGAACAGCGCGTGGCCGATATGCAGCGTACCGGTCTCGTTCGGCGGCGGCATGCTGATGGAAAAATGTTCCTTGGTGCTGTGCGGGTCGGCTATGAATATCCTGCTCTTTTCCCAGAGAGCGTAAATGTTTTCCTCGTATTCGTTTGCTAGATAAACTTTGGGGAGTTTCATTACTCCCCAATCATATACCCCTGTAACAGATAAGGCAATTATTGACTAGTCTTAGTAAAGAGTATATAGTTACGTATCAATGTATTACACAGCCCCAAGGCCCATACGACTTGAAGTACCACACGTATCTGACCCTGATTCTAATCAGGAAGTTATAATGGAGTCTGCTTTCTACAGGGGTGGGATTTATATGGACGAGGCTCTCGGCCAGACCATAGAAAGAGCTGATGATCCTCTGAATCTATCGGTTGTCATGGGTGGCTGTGGTCCTGGCTCGGAGATTGATAGCCTATTGACCTTATACGAACAGTACAGTCTAAATAGCAGGCTGAATGTTGAGGCGTACGATTTTAACTCCTTAGCCGTAAAGATAGCACGCCGCGGTGTATACCGGGTACAGAATCATAATCCTGAGGATGTGCCGGGAGAACAGGCGACGACAATGGCAAAACTGGGTTTTGATATCTCGCAAGATCCCGCTCTTGTCGCGGACGGAGGCAAAGCCACGCACTTTATGGCTGACTCAACACTAATACGCTCTAGACATGATGTCACTGTGGTCGAGCATGATCTGGCGTTGCCGCTTAGGAGAGAAAGGAAAGCAGATCTTATCACTTTGTATAATCTATTGCCGCATCTGAGGCGTACTCATAAACTGGGTAATGCCGTACGGAACCTGGCAGACGTGTTAGCTGACAGGGGAGTATTCAGTTTGAGCGATGTACTATCACACGAAGACACAGAGGGAGAGATGGAGACACGGGAAATCTTACAAGAGGAATTCGACCTAGTGCCTTTGTTCCTGAGTCCATGGCAGGACAGGCCGGTTATATTTGGCCGGATTTGATTTTCACATGAAATTACATGGTCAGGTTTGGTTTGATATCCAGGGTGTAAGGGTCAGCCTCAACTTGTTTGAGGCTGGCTTTGAAACAGCCTAAGGCCGCGACCATAGCGCCATTGTCGGTGCAAAGCTTGAGGTCTGGGTATTCTATGGGCAAGGGCAGGGCGTCTGAAAGCTGGCGGCGCAGTTCGGCATTGGCGGCAACGCCGCCAGCGATAACGATACTGGTCGGACCGTACTCGTTGCATGCGGTCTTGACCTTGTCGACGATCGTTTCAACGGCCGTATGCTGAAAGCTGGCGGCAATATCGGCCTTCTGGGCTTCAGAGAGGCGCTCTGGCAGCTTGTGGGAGGGGAAGTCGTAAGTTTCACCTATCTGGGCCTGAGCGAGGCGTAGAACGGCTGTTTTGAGGCCGGAGAAGCTAAAATCATATATATCCATCTTGGCCTTGGGCAACTGAAACGCGTGAGGGTTGCCCTTTTCAGCTGCTTTGGCGATTGACGGGCCGCCTGGGTAGGGAAGGCCTAGCATTTTCGCGACTTTGTCAAAAGCCTCGCCTATGGCGTCATCCCGGGTTTGGCCGAGTACATCGTAATCAAAATGGCCGCGGTAAAACACCAGCTGGCTGTGGCCTCCGGAAACGATCACCGCCAGCATCGGGAACTTTGGCTGCCGTTCGCGCAAGTGATAGTCGGGCAGGGAAGTCTCGGTGAGGAAGTTGGCGTAGACGTGGGCCTCGACGTGATTGATGGCGTACAGCGGCTTATTGAGGGTGATAGCCAGTGTGCGGGCGGTCAGGACGCCGATGAGCAGACTGCCGCCCAGGCCGGGCCCGTAGGTGACGGCGATGCCGTCTATGTCGTCCCAGGTACAGTCGGCACCATTTAGTGCTTCATGAATGACCGGTAGGATCGCTTCGATATGGCTGCGGGCGGCGATTTCCGGCACGACGCCGCCATACTGCACGTGCAGGTCCATGCTGGAGGCTACCGCGCTGCTGAGCAGCCGCTCGCCATCTTCGACTACGGCTGCGGCCGTTTCATCGCAACTGGTTTCGATTCCCAAAATTTTCATGTAATCAGCATAGCATAACGAACATTGACAAAATAACAATAATAAATTAAAATAATCATTTA
>CAYLML010000147.1:0-2634 GCA_964384985.1 uncultured Candidatus Saccharibacteria bacterium
AACCGTCGATTTCCGCGACAACTACGACAATACCACCCAGGAACCGACCGTTCTGCCGGCCAAATTGCCAAACCTGCTCTTGAACGGGCAGCTCGGTATCGCTGTCGGCATGGCTACCAACATCCCGCCGCACAACCTAGTCGAGCTGGTCGACGCCGAGATAACCATGATCGACAACCCTGAAGCCACGCTCGACGATCTTCTGGAACACGTCAAGGGTCCGGATTTCCCGACCGGCGGCGTAATCTATGGCAAGGAGTCGATCAGGACCGCCTATGCCACCGGCCGCGGCGGTGTGGTTACGCGGGGCGTAGCCGAGGTGGTAGAAGGCAATAAAGGCCGCCACCAGATCATCATTACCGAAATCCCGTACGCCCTTAACAAGGAAACCCTGCTATTAAAGATCGCCGACCTGGTCCGCGACAAGAAACTGGTCGGTATTAGCGATTTGCGCGACGAGACCGCCCGCGGCGAGGTGCGCATCGTGCTCGACCTCAAAAAAGACGCCTACCCCAAGAAGCTGCTCAACCAGCTGTACAAGCTGACGCCGCTGCAAACCAGCTTCCACTTCAACATGATGGCTTTGATCGACGGCATACAGCCCCGCGTCCTGGGCCTTCAGGACATCATCAGCGAGCACATCAAACACCGGGCCACGGTCATTCGCCGCCGCACCGAATTCGAACTGCGCAAGGCCAAGGAACGCGCACACGTATTGGAAGGCCTCAAGACGGCTCTCGACCACATCGACGAAGTCATTGCCGTTATCCGGGCTTCGCAAACGACCGACGAAGCCCAGGCCAACCTGATCAAGAAGTTCAAACTCAGTGAAATCCAAGCCAAAGCCATACTGGCGATGCAGCTGCGCACCCTGGCCGGCCTGGAGCGCAAGAAGATCGAAGATGAACTGGCAGAACTCATGAAGCTGATCTCCAACCTCGAAAGCATCCTGGCCGATGAAAAGAAGATCCGCAAGATCATCAAAGACGAACTGATCGAGCTCAAGAAGCAGTACGGTGATGAACGGCGCACCAAGGTCATCCCCGGCGAACTGGGCAAAATGAGCGACGAAGACCTCATCGCCGACGAACAGGTCGTAGTGACCCTTACCGCCGCCAACTACGTCAAGCGCAGCCTCAGCGCCGAGTACAAACGCCAGGGCAGGGGCGGCAAGGGCCGCCGCGGCATGGCCACGCGCGAAGAGGACGTCATCGAGCACGTCGTAAACGCCTCCACGCACGACTTCCTGCTGTTTTTCACCAATAAGGGCCGCGTATTCCGGATCAAGACCTACGAAGTGCCCGCCGTCGGCCTGAACGCGAAAGGCATCGCGCTGGTTAACCTTTTGCAGCTGCAGCCAGAAGAAACCGTCAGCAGCGTCATAAACATCTCAAAGACCGACGACGCGCAGAACCTCATCATGTGTACCGTCCGCGGCGTCGTCAAGAAGACGCCGTTCGACCAGTACCAGAACGTCCGCAACAGCGGTCTTATCGCGATCAGGCTCGACGATGGCGACGAGCTCAAGTGGATCCGCATGACCAATGGTGACAACGAGGTTGTGATCAGCACCTCCCAAGGCCAGGCTATTCGCTTCCACGAGAAGGGCGCCCGTCCGATGGGCCGCGTGGCCCGCGGCGTCCGCGGCATACGCCTGCGTCCCGGTGACCACGTCATTGGCATGGATATCGTCGAGAAGGGCGCTGATATCTTTGTTATCAGCAAATACGGCTACGGCAAGCGTACGAATATCGACCAATTCACACCGCACGCCCGCGGCGGCGTTGGCATCCGCTCCGCAGTGGTTAACGCCAAGACCGGCGACCTCGTCGGTGTGAAGCGCCTGGACGAAAACGACGACAGCCAAGAGGTCATAATCATCAGCAAGCTTGGCCAGACCATCCGCCTGGGCCTGAAAGACATCCCGGCCCTCGGCCGCGCCACCCAGGGCGTGCGCATCATGCGTCTCAACGACAAGGACGAAGTCGTCTCCCTGGCACTGGTCGACAAAGCCGAAGACGCCGATGACGAAGATGACAATCAAGCCGAACTGATCGCCACCGAGACCACCGAAGCTCCCGAAACAACCAAAAAAGCTGCCTCTGCAGCTAAGCCGAAGACTCCAAAGAAGAAGTAGGGCGGCGGGTCTCTCAGTAATTGACTCACTAGAGTCTATATGCTATAATACGAACATGTCAGAAAAAAACCAACACCCCAACAGTAATAACGACGTCGAAGCCTCTCAGCAAGAATCGGTATATGAGCGTATGCAAGCTGCGCGGGCAAGCGAAGATTTTCATGCTGAGCTAGCAGTCCTTGAAGGGCTTACTAGTGCTGAACGTGCTGAATACGAGGCGGCAGAAGACGTACAAAACCCAATCGACCGTGCCGCAACTGTTAGGAGTCGCCGCTCCCGCCACGCTCGTATGACTCAAATGCGTGACGGTACTTATCAGTCCCAAGCTCTGCTTACAGCCGAGGAACAAGAGAATTTGTATAACCCAGATCACCCCGACTACGGTGGCGATCCTGAACCTTCCCCGGGTCATTTCGTAGCCGAACGCGCTATAGATCCAGACGGCGGCCCATCCGTCACTTATACCAGAGTCGGTAAATCACCCGAATAAGTAGCTA
>CAYLML010000148.1:0-2613 GCA_964384985.1 uncultured Candidatus Saccharibacteria bacterium
GCTAACGGCTGTTTTCTGCCGGAAGGCTACATCCTGAAACACGCGTCCAAGCTAACCATGCCGGTCTATCTGGTGCAGGGGCGTTATGACATGGTGTGCCGCCCGAAAATCGCCTACGCATTACAGAAAGCCCTGCCTGACAGCCGGCTGATCTGGACCATTAACGGCCATATGAAACAGCACGAGGCCAAAACCGTACTTGGGCTGCTGCTGGACCGGCTAACCGGGCGGCGGTGATGGCACGGCCGTTTGCCGTTTTCGACATCGACGGGACGGTAATCCGCTGGCAGCTGTACCATGCAATCAGCGACCAGCTGGCCAAGAACGGCCTGATCGGCACGGAAGCGTTTGAACGGGTGCGCCGCACGCGCATGGACTGGAAAAAAAGGGCCGGCGAGGATTCATTCCAGGAATACGAGTCTAAACTCATCGAAGTATTCGACGAAGCCCTGTCCGGCATGAGCGTCGCCGGCTTTACCGAGGCCGCGGACAAAGTCTTCGAGGAATACAAGGACCAGGTGTATATCTATACCCGCGACCTCATACGCGACCTGCAAGCCCAGGACTACCTTTTATTCGCGATCTCCGGTTCACCGGATGTCATTATCAAAAAGCTGGCTGATTACTACGGCTTCGATGATTTCGCGGCTACGAACTTCCAAGCGAAGGACGGCCTGTTTACCGGCATGAAAGAACTATCTGTCGGCAGAAAGCCTGAGCTCCTGCGCCAGCTTATCGCCAAGCACGGTGCCGGTATGGGCAAGAGCATCGCCGTCGGCGACAGCGAAGGCGACATCGACATGCTGGAAATGGTCGAAAAGCCCATCGCCTTCAATCCTAGTAAAGGACTGTTCAAACACGCGCAAAAACGGGGGTGGCCGATTATCGTCGAGCGTAAGAATGTCGTATATAAGCTGGGGTTGGATCATGGGAGCTACCACCTCAAACCATAACCGGGCTTATAAACAAGGGCTTACCTATAGCATCAGCTACGGTTTCCTCGGCGGGTCGGCACATAGCCGCAAACTGCGTTCTACGATAAAGGGTCGCGGATTAAAACCTGCCGCCAAAATTGAAGAAGCGGATGTTATAATCGCCCACTCTGCAGGCTGCTGGCAGATTCCGAACAATGCGTCAGCCCGGCTCGTCATATTCATTGGTATGCCGTTGGCGCAAGACAACCCCGGCAAAATCTTCCGCAAAGCCAACGCCAATGGATTGCTGGCGGCCGTGAGCAGCTTCCAGCTGCTGTCTTGGACAGGCGGTCTCTTTATTGATCTATATTATGCCGTAAAACAACCTAGGCATAACTGGGCTATTATCCGGCACGCAGGACAGGCTAAACCCAGCATTCTGCCGCGCGCATCCCATGTATTTATCACTAACCGGCACGATCCGTGGGTACAATCAAAACAGCTAGACCAATTACTCGAATCAAAAGACTGGTCGTTCATTGAGCTGCCGGGTTCGCATGGCGATCTTTGGAGGCATCCTGAACAATATGCCCCTATAATAAGTTACTATGCAGGATTACTGGATTAAGCAAGCGGCGGGCAAGCCGCTGTTCCCGAACCTGGTGTGGAGCCGGCCGGAGAACCGCGCCCAGGCCGGAAAACTGCTCGTCGTCGGCGGGAACGCCCATGGCTTCGCCGCGGCCGGCGACGCTTACGACGCCGCGGTTAAGGCCGGCGTCGGCGCCGCGCGCGTCTTGCTGCCCGACAGCCTGCAGCCGACAGTCGGAAAAGTGTTCGAGGCCGGCGAATATGCCCCGAGTACGCCAAGCGGCAGTTTTAATCGCCGGGCGCTGGCAGAGCTGATGGCTATGAGCCAGTGGGCAGACGCCGTGCTGCTGGCCGGCGATTTCGGCCGCAACTCCGAGACAGCCGTCGTGCTGGAGCAGTTCGTCATGAAATATACCGGCCGGCTCACGCTGACCCAAAACGCCGCCGACTACTTCGTCAAAACTCCCGGTCAGCTTATGGAACGACAGGACACTCTATTGGTCCTAAGTTTCGCCCAGCTGCAAAAAATGGCAACCAGCCTACGTTTCACTACGGCCTTCACGTTCGATATGGACCTGCTGCGGCTTGTCGAAACGCTGCACAACTTCACGGCAGCCCATAAAGCCGCGATCATTACGAAACACCTGGATACTATGTTCGTGGCTAGTGGCGGGCAGGTCAGCACTACAAAACTGCGTGAGGATATGGAAATCTGGCGCGTGCGCGCAGCAGCGACCGCGGCAGTGTGGTGGCTGCAAAACCCGTCAAAGCCGTTTGAAGCGTTTACGGCCAGTATGAGTATGTTTCTTCGGTCTGATCAAAGTTAGACGTTAGGCAGCAACGGCCTCAGGACCGTCCGGCCCGATAGTATGGGTCTGCTGGGGAATAGCCGGCTCTGCGGCCCGATCTGGCCCTTCGGCTGTCAAGACGCGAATTGCAGCGGCAGAAAAACGTTGCAGGGTTGGGCTTTGCGGACCTGCGATGGGCGCGCCAGGATCAGTTAGAGGCACACCGAACTGAACATCCAGCCTTTCACCCTTGGAGAGATGGTCTAAATGACGCATTTTCGTCCCTTACTTCTTATACTTAAAGTTACAAGGATATTTTATAC
>CAYLML010000149.1:0-2599 GCA_964384985.1 uncultured Candidatus Saccharibacteria bacterium
CTTTTTGCGAGCATCTAAAATCAGAGATGCGCACTCTTTTTGCATTTCGATGAATTGCTGTTCTTTGTCAGTAGTGTAGCTCATCTTAATTCATTTAGTTTCTGTGACATTAGCTCTATCCCCTTCTCCAACTCGTAGCGCATCAGCTTGCGCAGGCTTCGCCCTTCTGCTTCTAAATAGGCTACCATGTCCGGGCCTAGCTTCTCTGCCCACTTGGTTTTATGGTGATCCTCGTCGAGTCTGTTACAAAATCTACACGACGGTGCCAGATTAAGTAGGTTAAAACGCGTGTTCATGTGGCCCCTGTCGATGAAGTGAGCGCAATCGGCTTCGGACCAATGCACTTTACATGGACAACTGATGCACAATACGTAGCCTCTGTCATCTGCCGCGCTTCTCCGAACAACTTCGGAAACACGTTTGTCGAGCTTATGGATAAGCACAGCAAGTTTAATTTCCTTTTGAATCGTTCGGATCATGGGGAGCCTCTTTATTACCCTATGGTTAAACTTTTGAAATGCCTATTGTTTGCTCAATCATTATCTTGCCATCTGTCGTTCGTAGTGACCTGGCATCGTACATTTTAAACCGCATGTTGTGCTTCTTATCTGTAGCCCAGCGCCAAACCGTAGCCCGGCTCAACTTGTGCTTTTTTGCGAAGCCGGTTATTGTGTACGTCTTAATCATGAACCAAAAGTAAATCAAAAATATTTCACACGCAAGACTTGTTTCATAAAAGAAACAATAGTACATTTGAAACATGATAGCAACGATAACAATCACCGCCGCCCTCATCGCCCTGATTTGCGATGCTAAATTGACGGACGCCCACAGACTCCAGGTGAGACGCCTGCACCGCAAGCTGGCCATGACAAGGAAAGCTAATGAAGCTACGGAACTTGATACTTTGTACTACACCTCAAACATCGGAAAGTAAATGAAAACATTCCTTAAAATCTCCCAGCGCGTTAAGATGTACCACCGCACAAAGTACCACAATCGTGCGTGCGTACGTCGTGAAATATGCGGCTATTTGTACGATGGTTCACTCCCAATGCCTTTAGGTTTTAAGGCTGGTGTACTTTCAATTTCTGATTTACACGGCTATTAAACTGGTTAAAAACATGAAAAACAAGACCATTTTTCGTTCATTAAACATCCACGACTACATTCACTTCACTTACAATGGAATATGGGTAGTAAAGTACGGACGCTATGTGAACTACAAACTTGTGATTGAGTTCGAAAACTGCTACCTGACAGGCTGTGAGGCTGTGGAAGCGCTTATTAAGTATTGCGATGGTAAGGGGATCAAATACCGCGAGTTTGATGTAGCTGCATGGACACGGTACTACACAGACGCCGACAGCCACCTCTTCCACATGATGAAGAAGAAAGGCAAGGTATCAGAGGGCGAATGGGAGATGGCTTTCTCATGTGATGCGCCAAACAAACCAGGGAGTCAATTCGCTAACAATGACTGACGCAGGAACCTACAAGTTTAAAAAGCCGGTGACTACGGTGTTACTGGATGCCTCTATTGAATTAGAGCAAACAAAAACGGCCTTCCACCGCACCCTAATAGCGCTAGATGCCATACTCGAAAGAGTTGAAAACCGGGATGTGGATACGGTAGAGCAGTTTTTAGAGGACGTCCAGATCGCAAGATTGCAGGGACTACGTTTAGATACTTTTGGGTTAGAACAATGGCTGGAAACTGAAACCAACAAATAGCATGAAAACAACAGAAACCAAAGCACAAACTAAGACGATTACCGTTAAGACCGACGAAGCGAATCCGATGGATGTTACCATTCTGGCAGATGCTATTGTTGCGGTTAGCGATGCCTTTGAGAAGCTCAACTCATCCCGCCTTACAAAACGCGCCATCATCCTTCTTTTGCACGATCTTAGCAAGGTGAATAAGGGTGAGATTGAATCTATCTTGTACTACGCCCCGCTTCTCAAAAAACACTTTGCAAAACCATGAACATCGAAAGAGAACTCCAGGACCAGGACGGCAGCGCCTTAAAGGGTGTGGCCTTCGGATGCCTGATAACCATTATCTGCATAGGCGGCGTTGTCCTTGTTATGGCGCTGGTCAAGTATCTGCAATCTGTGAACCATCCAATAAACATGTAAAAAATATGAGCAAAGAAAGATTTGATAAGACAGTCGCCATCCTTGTGAAGGCTTATTTGAATGATACGTTAGAACATGGAAATCCATGCGCTTGCGCTGTTGGAAATATGATTTCTGATGGTATGAATATTCCTTTAGCCTGTAAAATAGGAAATAGAAAAGTAACGTGGGGTGACGAAAGTATTAGCCCAGATTGGTTTCATCATTCCCTAAAGGAAACTGCTTATCTACAAGTTGAATCCACCACCTACTCTCGCCGCGAAATTAACCTGATAGAACACGCTTTTGAAAATGCTGAGCACGGAGATTCCGATGGTTATTTAGGCTTGATGGCAGTGCTTGACGTTCTCGCTAAAATTCACGGCATCTCCTTATATGAAACAGAAACAGCGCGTAAACTCTTTGTGAAAGCATAAATGGAAAGAGTCGTTATAACTGTTAAGATCGCTCAGAGCGA
>CAYLML010000150.1:0-2590 GCA_964384985.1 uncultured Candidatus Saccharibacteria bacterium
TCCCCGCCCATGCGACGGGACTCGCCGCCCGCCTGGATGATCAACGTCAGTTTGTGATTATTCTCCATGGCGGCTCTCGCGGGCTTGGTCAGATGGGTCTTGGAATAAAGTTCGCGGTACATCATGGCGCAGGCACCGCATCTTGCCGCTATTGGAGGGCGATGTGGACGATCCCGTCCACGACCCGCACCGGATAGGTCGGTAGTTTTATCGTAGGATCATCCAGGCATTCTCCCGTTACCAGGCTGAAGGATTGTCGATAGACCGGTGATGAGACCTTGGCCACGCCACCCTGATTGGCCACGAGCCCGCGCGATAATACATACGAGGCGCTGAAGGGATCATAGTCGCTGATCGCGTAAAAGTCGGAATGCATACGGAAGATGGCCACCTGCCGGCCCAGTACCAGGGCGGATACCCCTGAGAACGAGCGGATGTCATCGACTTTGCATACGCGGATCCAATGGTTGTTCATGGCCCAACCTCTTCCTGTCTGTTCCGCCGGTACACAGGCTGCGGAAATATTGCGATTTGTTCATTACCAAGATTATAGGGCGGCCGGCAGGGCGGAACCATTCCCCTTATGGAGAAGATGTGATCATAAAAGCCCGATTTGTGGCTTTCCAGGCCCCTCCGGCCTTACCCAAAGGGGTATGCCATCGCATGACGGCGCATTCTTGGGGTAACATCCGCCAGGGTTGACAGAAAGCCATGTACCGAATATTATATCTGTTGCGGATATATCCGCGACGGCTCTACGTTGTCTTCGAAAGGGATGGTTATGCCAGAGACTTCCGCACCTCTACCCCGCCAACCCCTGACCACGGCGGTCTTTCATATTTTGCTGGCCCTGGCGGATGGCGAGAAACATGGCTATGTGATCATGCAGGATATTGAAGCCCAGACCCATGGAGGGCTAAAAATGGGTCCCGGCACGCTGTATGGCTCGATCAAACGCATGCTGGCCGCCGGGTTGATCGAAGAAACGGGCGAACGCCCGGATCCTGCACTGGATGACCAGCGCCGGCGCTACTATCGTTTGACCGGGCTGGGGCACAAAGCGGTGGCTGCCGAAAGTGAGCGTCTGGCCCAGGCGGTTGCCGTTGCGCGGCGCAAGCAAGTCCTGACCTTCTCATAGTTCCGGAGAATACCAATGCAAACGAACCGATGGCTCGATTCTTCGCAGCGTATCTATGCCTGCCTGCTCTATCTCTACCCCCCGGTGCACCGCGCCGAATATGGCGATGCGATGCTGCAGCTGTTTGGCGATCAATGCCGCGCGGCCTTTCGGCTACATGGCGGGTTTGGGGTGGCTGCTCTCTGGTTCCGAACCCTGTTCGACCTTGGGCTGAGCGCCCTCTCCGAACACCTGTCCGCACCTGGGGCGAGATTGGGCCTGTTGGAAGCCATGCCCAATAAACCGCTCCCCTGGAAAGGCGTTGCGTTGGTGCTCGTTCCCGGGCTGGTGTTGTTTGCCAGCCAGGTGGCTCAAATGGGCGGCGAGAACTGGTTCTTTACGGCGCTGGTTTGGACGCCTTATTTGTTGATGGCGGTGGTCCTGCTGGTCTGGTTGATCACCCGCAAGTACCCGGTCTGGGGCCTGATGCCGCTCGGATTGCTCGGCAGCAACATGGTCTATTATGCCAGCCGCCTGGTAACATCCTGGCAGCTCAGTTCCTATCAGGATGCGCCTCATGTCGTCTGGCTATTTTTGGCGCAGGCCTCGAAGGCTGTGAATGGTCTTCAGTCCGCCTACTCGTGGATGATGGCCCGCTATGGGGTTTGGGCGTTTATTTTGGGGGCGGTATTCCTCATCGTCCCAGCCTTATTGATCGCAGCCGGCCAGCGCCGCAAGCCTCTTTCGCGTATTACCTGGATCCTGTTGGGAGCCTACTTGCTTTTGAGCTTTATCCAGGTCGTTTTGAAGATCCAGAATTATCTCGACGGTCTGCAGATTTATGCGAGCGCGCCAAATATTCTTTACTCCGATACTTTTGTCAACCGGGGTTTAGCGTTAGCCGGTACATACGTCCCGGTGGGGAAAACCGTCACCGGGTTTTGGACATTGTACGGTTCTAGCGCGTTCCTGCTGTTAATCTGTCTGGGTATCCTGCTGGCGCGTCGTTACGGCGACCTGGCCGTCTTGTTTCCCCTCGGGTACGTGCTGAGCGGGATAGTTTACGGATATTACGGTCTCTACGATGACACGCTCTTGTATTTCGTCATCGGCGTCGTGATCCTGTACCGGATCTTGATCGCAGTGGTAGCGCCACTGTGGATCTCCCGTTCTGCGGGACGTCGCCGGGATTGGGCGCTCGCCATCTCGGTCGGAGTTGCTTTCGGCGCCCAAATCCTTCTTCACCAGGTCGTGATGAATTACTACGCCATTGCCTACACCGATAGCACCGACCTGATCACGGCTGTTATGCGCTTGACGACGATCGTGGACCCGCTGCTCGTTGCTGTTGGCCTGGCCCTGGCGATCACACTTTACCGGCAGGCCACGAACACAGCCACCCTTGAATATTCCGCCGTCCCTGCGCCGCCTGTGACTACCGTCGGATAGTGCGATTGCTGGAACGCAACAAGT
>CAYLML010000151.1:0-2571 GCA_964384985.1 uncultured Candidatus Saccharibacteria bacterium
CTTCTGCACTTTCTCGACGCCGGCGTCGGTGAGGATGACAGTCTTGCGCTTTTCGTCCGTTTCGAAGTGCTTTTCCTTGACCAGTTGGCGGACGACTTTGGCGAACTGGCTGTAGGCCGTGCCGCTCGTAACTGACGGCGCGCTGATGATCAGCGGCGTGCGGGCCTCGTCTATTAATATGGAGTCGACTTCGTCGACGATCGCGTAGTGCAGGTCGCGCTGCCGCAGCTGATCTTCCTCGCGGACCATGTTGTCGCGCAAGTAATCAAAGCCGAACTCGTTGTTCGTGCCGTACGTGATGTCAGCGGCGTAGGCCTCCTGCCGCGTACTCGGCTTGAGGTGGCGGAAGCGCTCGTCCTCGTGGTCTTTATTGATGAACTTCGGGTCGACGATATAGCTTTGGTCGCCCACGATAACGCCGGTGGTCATGCCCAGGAAGCCATACACCTGGCTCATCCAGCCGGCATCGCGCTGCGCCAGGTAATCGTTAACCGTCACGACGTGCACGCCCTTTTCCGTCAGGGCATTCAGGTACACCGGCAGCGTGGCCACCAGAGTTTTGCCCTCACCGGTTTTCATTTCACTGACATTGCCCTCGTGCAGTACCATGCCGCCGATCAGCTGCACGTCGAAATGCCGCTGTCCAAGAGCACGGGTCGCCGCTTCACGCACCACGGCGAACGCGTCAGGCAAAATCGCGTCCAGCGACTCCTTCTTCAACCGTTTCTTGAGGACATCGGTCTGCTCGCGCAGCTGCTTATCGGTTAGTTTTTTGTATTTGTCGCCGAGGGCGTTGACCGCGGTAGCGCGCTTGCGCAGCCGTTTGACTGTTTTGGCCTGCGGATCACCCAGAATTTTCTTAAAGACAATATTCATTAAGCCTTGCTGACTCCCCTTCTCCGACAATTAAGAAATGCTATGAGCAATAGTAATAATTATAGCCGTTTTCGGCCATAAATGCGACTTTCTTCGAACGGATTATCTCAGCCGATACATGCGGCTAATGACTAATGGGCGGCCGCGGCCCGTTCAGCGAGCATTTCCGCGCCGCGACGTCCAGCCCAACGGACAAAACCGGTGACGAATTGCTGGTCTTCCGTCAATTCGGGCTGCCCCTCGCTGGTGAAACGGTACGGGTCGATGCCGGCTTCTTCTTTCAGAGCCGTGCCGACGACCGGCGCCATCCACCTGGCACCTTGCTTCAGTAGGTCCATGGCAGACGCGGAAGACGTGCCTTCGTCAGGTTTGACGCCGGGTTCAGCGGAAGACCGCTCAGCCGTGTCTGAAAGCATGACCCAGTCAGGACCGGCGTCAGTCCCAGTTTGCCCGGTCCGGCCGGGGCCATGGTTAAGGTTAAAATCTGATCCTTGGGCTCGTTCTGTCATTTTTTGTTTTTTAAATCCTATCAATTAGAATAGCAAAATATTGCTAAAATGTCAACCGTCTTTTATAGCTCTATTGTTCGCCCGTACGGCGACGCAAGCGCGCGAACAAGTGGCGGCGGGTTTTGCCGTTGCCATGCAGGTCTTTGTATTTTTGCAGCTGCTGCTTCAGTTTGGCCTCCACGATGTCAACGGCGGCGTACATATTGACGGCGCTTTCTTTGACGATGATAGTCTGGTGCGGCAGGTACAGCGTGGCTTCGCAGCGGCAATGGTCATTGCCCTTCTTGGTGGTTTCCTTGAGATGGACTTCCATGTGGGCGCTGTCGCGGTTCTGGCGGGCGATGTAGCGGTCCAGTCCGCCAATTTTCCGCTCGACGTGCGCGCGCAGCCGCTCGTCAACCTCGGCATGCACCCCCTGCAGTTCGAACTTTTTTAGCATACGTCTATTATACGCCCTGTTTGAAGCATTAGATTTCGGTTTTGCCGCCGATGAACGGCTGAAGGGCCGCCGGGATTCGCACGTTGCCGTCTTTGGTCTGGTGGTTTTCGATCAAAGCGATACACATACGGCTGAAGGCCGCGGCGGTACCGTTGAGGGAATGAACAAATTCGGTTTTGCCATCGGCGTTTTTGTAGCGGATGTTGAGGCGCCGCGCCTGGTAGTCGGTAACGTTCGAGCAGCTGGTAAGCTCGTGGTACTGTTTGTCGGCCGGGCTCCAGTATTCGATATCGAACTTCTTATACGCTGACTGTCCGAGGTCGCCGGCTGCAATGCGCACCAGGCGGTACGGGATTTCCAGCGCCTGAACGAGCTCTTCTTCGAGCTGAACCAGTTTTTCGTGCCATTGTTCGCTGTCTTCAGGCTTGCAGAAAACATACAGCTCCAGCTTATTGAACTGGTGCACGCGATACAGGCCGCGGCTGTGCTTGCCGTAGGCGCCGGCTTCCATGCGGTAGGCCGGACTGAGGCCGACATACAGAAGCGGCAGCTTGCCGTCGTCGAGGATTTCGTCGGAATGATAGCCGGTAATCGGGATTTCGGCCGTGGCTATCAGGTGCAGGTCTTCGTCTTCGATCTTATAAATCTGTTTTTCGTCGCCTTTGGCCATAAAACCGGTGCCTTCTACGATGCGCTTATTGACCATGTGGGGTACGGTGATAGGCGTAAAGCCATACTTCGCGGCCA
>CAYLML010000152.1:0-2567 GCA_964384985.1 uncultured Candidatus Saccharibacteria bacterium
AATCACGCCTACTAACACTTTATTTTTCAAAAGCCCTGCTCGGTAAGGCCACGTGCCACAACGTCCCCACCCGATTTCGGCTGGCACCCTGTAACTTTGCAACGCTGTAACCCATCCTGAGCCTTTCCCGTACACAGGTCGTACACGGGTCGTACACGGGTCAAAAATTCAAAAACCTCGGTAAACACGGGCCAAACACACCTGACACACCTTGAACCCCGGCCGCCAGGGGGGAGAGAAAACCCTTCCACCCTTCAGCCTTCATCGGAGCCATCCAGTTACACTCAATTGCACTTAATCACGCCAGATTACACTTTGCTCTTAAACGCCCTGCCATTTTCAGGCTCTTTCAGGGTCTTTCAGCCTCTTCCAACTTAGTTTAACGCCGACCTCCAGCGAAACGCGTCATCGCCAGCCCGCCCAGCAATTCAAGCCCAGTCAAGCCCAGTCAAGCCTAGTCAAGCCTAGCCCTATCGCGTAATTGGCGGATGTCACCTCTCCCGCCCGCGGATCCCACGTTTTAACCATGCAACCTTGCAACCATGTAACCCAGTTTCGACGCCTCCCTGAACCCGCTCCAAGGTCGTCATGTCACCAAATGTCACCAAATGTCGGTAAATGTCACTAAATGTCACCAAATGTCACCACAGTTTTTTTAATCATCGGCGCTTACCGCCCTGTAAACCTCCTCCCAAATCGCGCATATAGATTATAGATATTAGCTGCGCCGCCATTCGGCCCGTACTTCAACCTTCAGCCTCTTAAGAAACGCCTTTTGGAAGTGGTTGGGTTGCAATGAGTTCAAAGCCCATTGCTTTTGCCGTTTTTTGCAGTGCGAGCAACTTCCGTGCATGGAATTTCTTTTCGTAGTCTTCCATCCCCTGGCGTACATAGGTTTCGCCGTGCTTGATGAGACGATAAACAATCCGCGCCAGTTTGTGCGCCGTAGCCGTAATTCCTTCCGCCGCGCCCAGTTTGGCTTTCATGCGACGACAGAATCCACCCAAAGCGCTCTGGCTTCGCTCTAAAGTGCTGGCCGCCATACGCAGGGCGTCGGTGGCTCGGTTAACCACGCGCCGAGTTTTGCTGCTGAGCACCTTGCCGCCGCTAATGCGGTTATCCGGGCAGAGCCCCAACCAGGAGCAGAAATGCTTTTCGCTTTTGAATCGGCTCACGTTGGGTCCCACTTCGGTGAGCAGGACCAGACCCGTCTGCACGCCAATGCCTTCAATGGCGGTCAGATCGGTTCCGCATTTCTCATAGAGCCGTTGGCGCATATCCTGGCCGTCCATTTTGTCCAGGAAGGGCTTTCTTCCTTCCTTACGAGCAGGCAAGGGCTTGAGGGCTGCATCCACCTTGTCGGGTAACTTGGCGCTTTCGCGCACGATGTGCTCATCACACACGTTAATCTTTGCGTCGTAGGTCTGATAAAGCTCGTAGGCTTGCTTAAGCACAAACAGATGTTCCTCTCGGTAATCACCCTGGAGTGCCGCTTGAATGGTCGCCGCCGAGGCGCGCACGCTCCGATGCACCAGGGAGGCCAACTTAACGGGATCGCGTTGTCCTTCCACAATCGCCCCAATGATGGCCATGCCGCTGACCCCAGCCACGTCACTGAGCACCTGGGTAAGCTGAATATTCATCTGCTGCAGGGCCTTTTGCATGTGCTGGCACTGGGTGCTGCGGGCGCCGACCAGTTCGTCGCGGTACCGCAGATAAGTGCGCAAGACCCAGTACACGTCCTCGGGCCGAAACGAGCCCTGCAACAAACCGTAGGTGTGCAGGCGCTGAATCCACTGGCAGTCTTGCACATCGGACTTTCGGCCGGCCACATTTTTGGTCTGGCGCGCGTTGGCCAGAATGACCTGGAAGCCGCGGCGCTCCAGAACTTGAAACAAGGGAATCCAGTAAACTCCGGTGGCTTCCATGGCCACCGAGGTGACCCCACACTCTTTCAACCAGTCGGCTATGGCTTCCAGATCACCGGTGAACGTTCCGAACTTGCGCACATTACACCCTGCGGCCTGCGGCGGAACGCAGACCCAATGTTCCCGCGAACCGATATCTACGCCGGCGGCATGAGGGTTGATCGGCTCCCAGGCGGGGTCGAGGATGACTTTTTCGCTTTGCTTTTTGTGGTTTGATGTTTTCTTGCTCATGGGTTGTTTGTGGTTCCGGCCCAAGAGTGGCATGAGGAACTGCAATCTCTTAAACAGGATAGTTCCGCAGGCTCGCCAAAGCCTGCGGAACTTCGCTAATGAATCAGCCGAGAATCTTGGGACCAAGCTTTAGCACGGGCACACAGGCACCATTGGCTTACCGGTCATAGCTCGCCGAAACCACAGCGCGAAATCTCGCACGATCGCTCCATCCTCTCCAATGTTTCTTGCTGTATCAGCCCCAAAGGGGGGTCCCTGCTTTAGCGTTTAGCCTTCAGCCTTTTGCGACTAACTCCTTCGCTATCGCCAACGCTTCATCCAACTTCCCGGCATCCTTGCCGCCCCCGCGGGCGTTCTCAGGCCGACCGCCACCTTTCCCGCCAACCAGGGGCGCAATGGCTTGAATAA
>CAYLML010000153.1:0-2560 GCA_964384985.1 uncultured Candidatus Saccharibacteria bacterium
TATGAGTTGCTTGGCCATTAGTGAGTCTCCTTCGTTAGGGCTTCGCTCAGGACGGTCAGTATGCGTGCGAGGTCCTTGCGCTTATTGCGGATAATACGGGCATTTTGAATCTCGCCCAGGTGCAAGCGGCGCTTCAATTCGGTGATTTCCTCGCGCATCTTAGTGCTCTCGGTCGCCAGTTCGGCGGTAGACAGTTTACGCATATCGGCAACTTTCATGCTACAAGCCCTCCCTGGTCAAAAACTTAGTCTTGACGGGCAATTTATGGGCGGCCAGGCGCATGGCTTCGCGGGCCACTTCCTCGGAAACTCCCTGCATCTCAAACATAATGGTGCCGGGGCGGACCTTGGCGACATAAAATTCCGGGTTGCCCTTGCCGCTGCCCATCTTGACGTCTTGGGGTTTGCGGGTCACGGGCGTATGCGGGAAAATCCTGATCCAGATTTTGCCGCCGCGCTTAATATAGCGGGTCATTGCCTGGCGGGCGGCCTCGATCTGGCGCGAGGTAATACGCTCCTGGCCTTGGGCCTGCAAAGCGTAATCCCCGAAGGCGATGTAGTTGCCGGTCGCGGCCACGCCGCGGATCCGTCCCTTGCGCACCTTGCGGTGCTTGACTCTATTCGGGAGCAGCATTTATTGTACCTCCCCCTTATAGATCCAAACCTTCACGCCGATAATACCGGCGACAGTTTGAGCATTGACTTGGGCGTAATCAATATCCGCGCGAATGGTGTGCAATGGCACGCTGCCAGCGACTTCCTTTTCGCGGCGGGACATCTCGGCGCCGTTCAACCGGCCGGCGACTTCTATGCGCACACCTTTGGCGCCGGCACGCATGGTGGCCGCGGCAGTTGATTTAATGGCGCGGCGGAAGCTCATACGGCGCTCCAACTGGTGAGCGATATTCTCGGCGACCAGCTTAGCGTACATGTCCGGTTTCTTGACTTCTTCGATATTTATACGGGTCGGCGTACCGCCGTAGATCTTCTCAATCTGTTCTTTGAGTTCGGTGGCGCCGACGCCGCCGCGGCCGATAACTACGCCGGCCTTGGCTGTAGCGATTGTTACCGTCACCAGGTTTGGCGTACGCGTAATCTCAACCTTGTTAATGGAGGCCCGGCTACCGAGCTTTTTAGATATCAATCGGCGGACAGCCAGGTCGTCTTTCAGGAATTTGGCATAATCGCGCTTATCTACGAACCATTTGCTGCGCCAGTCCTTATTCACCTGGAGACGCATTGACGTGGGATTAACTTTTTGGCCCATTACTTGTCCTCCTCGGTTTCTTTAGGCTTAGCGGCAGCTCCGGCAGTGTCTTTGGCCTTAGCGGCGGGTTTCTTAACTTCGCGAATTTCGCCGTCCACAACTACGCGGATGTGCGAAGTCTTGCGCTGGAACGGCAAAGCGCGGCCGTATGCAGCCGGGCGGTAGCGCTTCAGGCGCGGCCCTGGCGTGACTCCGATTTCGACGATGCGCAGAGTGGCGGGCTTGTAGCCGTGGTTATGGTCGGCGTTGGCTTTGGCGCTCTTTATAACTTTGCTGACGGCCAGGGCGCTGCGACGGGGAGTATGCTCCAGGATGGTCAGCGCGTCTTCAACGGTCCGGCCACGCACCAAAGCAGCTACCACGCCGACTTTGCGCGGGCTCAAGCGAACTCCTTTAGCTACTGCTTTAACTGGCATCTCTTATTTCCCCTTCGCTAACTTGCCGCCATGAGAGCGGAATTTACGGGTCGGCGCGAACTCGCCAAGCTTGTGACCAACCATATTCTCAGTAATAAACACCGGTACGTGAACCTTGCCGTTATGTATGGCGACGGTCTTGCCGACGAACTCCGGAGCGATGGTACTGCCACGGGCCCAGGTCTTGACTATGGTGCGGTCCTCATCGCCAAGCGCCGCGATTTTCTTCGACAGCTTGAAGTCTATAAAAGGTCCCTTTTTCAGCGAACGACTCATTAGTCGGTACCTCCATGGCTATAAGCGACTAGTTCTTCCAGGCTCTCATGACGCGAAATTGCAAATCCCATTCTTCCAAGTTCGCTCCTTAATGCCTGGCCCCTCATAAAGCCTTCGGCAAAATCATCTCTCTCATAAAGATCAGGGTCAATGCCATCAGTAGGGATATTATAGGAAGTGTGATCCTCTCCATCAAAATGCATGTTATACTCTTCCACAACCGTGGTTAATCCCTTGATATAACCTTCCTCTTCTGGAGTACGTGGTGCTTGGTTAGCGAAGTTCGGTAAACTCATGTACTATCTCCTCTTTCCTTGGTGGCGACTGCGAACGATAAACTTGTTGGTCGATTTGCGGCGGCGGGTCTTGTAGCCCAGCGTCATTTGGCCCCAAGGCGTGCGGGGGGACTTGCCCATACCGTGGCGGCCACCGTCACCACCGCCGTGCGGGTGGTCGGCCGCGTTCATTACGACGCCGCGGACTGACGGACGCTTGCCGAGGTGTCGGCTGCGGCCGGCTTTGCCGATCTTGACGTTCTGGTGCTGCTCGTTGCCGACAACACCAATCGAGGCTGTGCAGTTCTCGTTGACCAGCCGGACTTC
>CAYLML010000154.1:0-2552 GCA_964384985.1 uncultured Candidatus Saccharibacteria bacterium
CTGCAAATTTATGACATACGCCGGGGTCGTCGTTATGAATGCCGGGCAGCCCAGGGCGCTTCAGGAGGCCGCGACTGTAATATCGCTCACCGGACAGGACAAGCCGCTTGAAGCGGCAAGCGAAGGTTTCCGAATCATTAGTGGTATAATGCCAGTCACATTCAGCCTGGGCAGGGATGCTCTGCGTCATGCAAGCCACTCGCATGAACCTCTGTCTCAGGCCGTATTAAAAGGTGACGCGGTCGCCAATAATCAAACAGCTGTCGTAATGGATATGGCCGGTTACCGGAGCAATCCCGGACTCCACATAGAGTCCGGGACGCCACGTTACCACCATACCCCGGAAGTGGCGCCTAGTGAGCTTTCACGGCTGCTGCCTGAATATAAGCTTAATCATGAACTCGTAGATGCCGCAGCCACGCTCCTTGGCTCCGGAACCAGGGAGACCCTGAGCGGACCCGATTCTCCTCACGAATTAGCCATAGAAGTTATTCCGCCCGAATACGCAGCAGCGGCTTAAGGGTTATTGGCGATGGTGGCGGCGCTTCAGGCCCGCGACCTGCAAGCGCACGGCCTGGCGGTCAATCAGGGTCTGGGCGCGCTCCAGGCTGATTTCGTCTTTGGCTTCGAGTTTCATTTTCTCGGCGCGTTCAAGCGCTTTTTGGACTTCGGCTTCATTCAGTTCATCCGCGTGGTCGGCCTCGTCGACCAGCACGCGAAGGTTATTATCGGCGACTTCTATGGCCCCGCCGTTAACGGCGAAATACTCGCGCTGGGCGTCGGAATCTTTCTGGTTGCGGCGGATCATGACCGCCCCGTTGGTAGCCACGCTGACCAGTGGCATATGGTCTTGCAGTACGCCGATTTCGCCGTCCAGAGTAGGCAAGACAACTTCGTGCACCTCGTCGTCAAACTTTTTGCCGCTTAGACTGACCAGCTGGAAGTGAAACACTACTTACTCCCGGACTTGCCGGCCTTGACGTCTTTGATACCGCCCTTCAGGTAAAAGGCGCTCTCGGGTTTGTCGTCGTGCTTGCCGTCGAGGATTTCACGGAAACCCTGGATAGTATCCGAAAGTTTAACGTACTGGCCGGGGTTGTTAGTGAACTGCTCGGCCACGAAGAACGGCTGGCTCAGGAAGCGCTGGATGCGGCGGGCGCGGGCAACCAGCTGCTTGTCTTCTTCGGAAAGCTCTTCCATGCCCAGGATGGCGATGATGTCCTGCAGGTCCTTGTAGCGCTGCAGCACGCGCTGGACTTCGCGGGCCACCTGGTAGTGTTCCTCACCGACGATTTCGGGGTCGAGGATGGTCGAGTTAGAATCCAGCGGATCAACAGCCGGATAGATGCCGATTTCCGTCAGGGCGCGGCTGAGGGTAATAGTCGAGTCCAGATGGGCAAACGTGGTCGCCGGGGCAGGGTCGGTCAGGTCGTCGGCCGGCACGTAAACGGCCTGCACGGAGGTTACCGAGCCTTCTTTAGTGGAGGTAATGCGCTCCTGCAGCTGACCCATTTCCTGTGCCAGGTTCGGCTGATAGCCCACGGCGCTAGGCAAACGCCCCAGCAGGGCGGAAACTTCAGCGCCGGCCTGGGTGTAGCGGAAGATATTATCAATGAACAGCAGCACGTCATTACCCTTATCGCGGAAGCTTTCAGCGATAGTCAGTCCGCTCAAGGCCACGCGCAAACGGGCGCCCGGCGGCTCGTTCATCTGCCCGAATACCAGCGAGGTGTTCTTTAGCACACCCGACTCTTGCATTTCGTAGTACAGGTCATTGCCTTCGCGGGTGCGTTCGCCTACGCCAGCGAACACCGAATAACCGGAGTGGAATTTGGCGATGTTACCAATCAGCTCCTGGATGAGCACGGTCTTGCCCACGCCGGCGCCGCCGAATAGTCCGACCTTGCCGCCTTTCGTAACAGGTGCGATCAAGTCGATAACCTTAATGCCGGTTTCCAAGATTTCAATGCTGCCGGACTGGTCGATAAGCGGCGGCGGTGCCCGGTGAATGGTAGCCCTGGTCTTGAACTCATCTTTTTTGCCGTCGATAGGCTGGCCGGTGACGTTGAACATGCGGCCAAGCGTAGCGTCGCCAGTCGGCACGGTAATAGTACCGCCGGTGTCTAGGACCTCAGTGCCGCGCTCTAAGCCATCGGTCGAGCTGAGCGCGATAGCGCGTACGCCGGACTCGCTGAGGTGCTGAGCGACCTCCAGTGTAATCTCCCGGCCGTCGTGCTGAAGGGTCAACGCGTTATAAATAGCCGGCAGCTTGTCGGTGCCGAACTCGATGTCGACCACCACGCCCACGATCTGGGTGATCTTACCCTTGTTGCCGCCCTGAGCGGCCGCTTTCTTTGGTGTTGCCTTAGTCGCTGTCGCCATTAGTTTCCTCCTATTCTTGTGATCTTCATGATGCCAATGCCTCCGCGCCGCCACTGATTTCGGCGATTTGTTGGGTGATGTCGGCCTGACGGGCGGTGTTCAGCTCCAGGGTGTAGTCGCCTATCAGGTCGTTGGCGTAGCGACAGGGTGGAGCGGGCCGCTGGCCTAAG
>CAYLML010000155.1:0-2526 GCA_964384985.1 uncultured Candidatus Saccharibacteria bacterium
TTAAAACGCCAGCTTTATACCGTTGCCGTTTTCACTAAACTGAGCACCAAACGCTTTTTCCGGGACCGCCTGGCACAGTTCTTCAGCATCTTGTTTCCCCTGATTTTCCTGTTCGTATTCGGCAGTTTCAGCAACGGCAATAACAACGTCTCATTTAAGGTCGCGCTGCTCAACCAATCCAAAACGCCGTTCGCCGGCCAATTCGCCAAGCAGCTCGAATCAAGTAAATCATCCTTCAAAGTCCAGCAAGATATCACCAGCATGTCGGGCGCCAAGGACAAAATGAGCAAAAGCCAAATAGACGGCATTATTATCCTGCCCAAGGACTTTGGTTCAATGCAGCCCGACCAAACATATCCATCGGGCAAACTGCAGCTACTATACAACCAAAGCAGCAGCGGTACCGGCCAGACAATGACCGCGGTGCTGCAGGGCGTGTTTGACCAAATTAATAACCAATTCACACATGTCCAGCCGCCATTTACCGTAAGCGGCCAGACGCTCAACTCAAAAAGCCTGACCTCGTTCGATTACACCTTCTCCGGCTTGCTTGGCTTTTCCATTATTGGTCTTGGCATCTTTGGTCCGGTCAACGTTTTCCCGGAACTCAAAAAGCAGGGCATACTGCGGCGCCTGCATACCACGCCGCTGCGGACGTGGCAGTATTTCCTGGCAACGATGTTCAGCCAGGCTATTACCGGGTTTATCTCAATAGCGGTGCAGTTTGCCGTGGCGATCGAAGTCTTTCACCTTAAGATCTATGGCGACTACCCAGAGATCATCCTGTTTACTATTTTCAGCATTTTCATGATCCTGGGCCTCGGTTTGGCTATTGGCGGCTGGGCTAAAAACGAACGGCAGGCCGCGCCGCTCAGCAACATCGTGGTCTTTCCGATGCTTTTCCTGTCAGGCACGTTCTTCCCGCGCTACCTTATGCCGCATTGGCTGCAATCAGTTACGACGTACTTGCCCCTAACTCCCGTGATTGACGGTTTGCGCCAATTAACCACGGAAGGCAAACATTTGGTGGACCTTGGCCCGCAGCTGGGCCTGATAGCTATATGGTTCGTGCTCATATACGCCATCGCCTTCCGCGTCTTCAAATGGGAGTAATATCACATAATGACGGTGGGCTACCTCACAGACAAAACACGTCTCACGTATTAGTGTGGAATAGAGCAGGGTAGAATCGCGCAATTATTAAATTGTAATAACACTTCTTTGCTCGTTAAACATAAGAGTGGTATACTAGTACGCCTATGTCATTTGAGATCCCCGAAGATAATACATCAGCAGATTCGTTGCGAGAAGCCGCGCCGGCCGCAATACCGGTTGCAGAGACGCCTGCCGAAGAACCGGAAATCGCCGGCGAAACTGCCGATAGAATAAGAGAGGAAAGAGCGGCGCGAACAGCGGTGATTCAAAGCGACGGAGCCAGAGAGCTGCGTATTAAGGAATATGCGGCTAAACTAGGCGGAGGCATGCTCTCTCGATAGCGGAAGACAGCACTCGGTTTATAATTAACAGTTATGGATAATCTGCTGCCATTGCCGAAGCCTTTTTTCGTATTGGCGCCTATGGATGATGTCACCGATACGGTCTTCCGTCAAATTGTAGCCGACTGTGCGGCTCCGGACGTCTGCGTCACCGAATTTGTAAACGTTGACGGCCTGCAAAGCCCCGGCCGGCCTAAACTGCTGAAAAAACTCCGGTTTACAGGTACTGAACCGCCCCTGGTTGCCCAGCTTTGGGGCAAGCAGCCGGAAAACTTCCGTAAAACTGCCCAGGAAATAGCCGACGGCACTCTGGCCCGCGAACTGGGTCTTCCGGAAGGCGTGAATTTTATTGGAGTTGACCTGAACATGGGCTGTCCGGTAAAAGCCGTCGTGAAGGACGGCGCCTGCAGCGCCCTCATCAATGACCGCCCCCTCGCCGCGGAAATTATTAAGGCCACGCAAAAAGGCTTAGAAGAAAGGCTGCCGCTGAGCGTTAAAACCCGGACCGGCTACAGCCAGGTGGATATGAGCTGGATCGAATTCCTGCTGGGCCATAACCTCGCCGCGTTGACTATCCATGGCCGTACCAAGGCGCAGATGAGCAATGTGCCGGCGGACTGGGACCTGCTAGGCGAAGCCCGCGTACTGCGCGACCGCCTGGCGCCAAGCACGCTTATTATCGGCAACGGTGACGTCATGACTCGCCGTCAGGGCATGAAACTGGCTGAAAGATACGGGCTCGACGGCATCATGATCGGCCGCGGCGTGTTCCACGACCCGTTCGTGTTCGCTGAAAACAGCCCATGGCCGGACTTCACGCCCCGGCAAAAAATCGGCCTGTACCGCCGGCATGTTGAACTGTTCGCTCAAACCTGGCAGGAGCGGGAGCGCCCAATCCATACACTCAATAAATTCTGCAAAATCTACATTAATAACTTCGACGGCGCCAAGGAGCTGCGCGAAAAACTCATGTCCGCCGACAGCACGGACGAACTGCTTGCAATTATGAAGTATGCCCTGAGTATTGCAG
>CAYLML010000156.1:0-2512 GCA_964384985.1 uncultured Candidatus Saccharibacteria bacterium
CGCACTTGAACCTAAGGACGATATCTTTGACCCGGCACGCGACGAAACAAAATTAGCCGAGGACGGCGCTCCGCCCGCAGCGCCGGCTGATGACACTAACTCAACAGCGCCCGTAGATGATCCGGCCACAGATGACGGGGTTGACTCCGACGAGCTATACCAAGAAGGCATCGGAGGCGCCACAAATGCCGATGACGAGGAAATCGATCCCGACGAAGAGCCCAAGCCGCTAGAGCCGGAAGACAAAGAATAATTTACCGTATAGTAATGTGCCGGTTGACGTGCGTCACAAATAACGCGTGTTACTTCTGGTATCATGACTGAGTGGGAACAAGCATAAACGTCTTGACGGTTAATGCCGGATCTTCCAGCATTAAGCTGGCACTGTTCTCCGTGGGCTCTTCTGATTCATTGCCCGTGCGCATATTGCAGGACTCGGCAACTAATATTGACCACTCCTCAGCCATAACGGCCATGCTGGATAAGCTGGCCGATACTATGCGGGAACATACTGTATCGGCAATATGTCACCGTATAGTCCATGGCGGACCAAAGTACGGCCGGCCGCAGATAATTACCGACGAGTTCAAGCGCGAGCTTCGCGAGCTGGAACGTTTCGACCCTGTGCACACCCCGGCTGCCGTAAGCCTTATAGATGCCCTTAGCCTGCGCTTTCCGGACACCATTCAGGTCGCGTGTTTTGATACGGCTTTTTTCCATGATGTGCCGCGCATGGCGCAGATAATACCACTGCCCCATTCATATGAGGCGCATGGATTGCGGCGCTACGGCTTCCACGGTTTATCCTATACGTACCTGCTGTCGGCTTTTCGGCAAAAGGCCGGCGAGGTTGCCGCCGATGGCCGGGTCATTTTCGCCCATCTTGGCAGCGGTGCCAGCCTAGCCGCTATCAAAGGTGGCAAACCGGTAGACATGACTATGGGCTTCACCCCGGCGTCGGGCGTAATGATGAGTACCCGTTCCGGCGACGTTGACCCCGGTATCGAGTGGTACCTGCAGAGACAGGCCGGTATTGATTCAGAGGCATACAACCATATGGTCAATTTTGAATCCGGATTATTAGGGGTTTCGGGATTGTCTGGCGACATGCTCAACTTGCTGCAAAACGAGGCCGGTAATGAGCGCGCAGCCGAGGCAGTCAGCTTATTCTGCTATCAGGTTAAGAAGTCGATAGGCGCGCTTGCCGCTACGCTAGGCGGATTGGATTCATTGGTTTTCTCGGGTGGTATCGGCGAGCAGGCACCGGCTATCCGCGAGCGTATTTGCAGCGGTCTCGACTTCCTTGGGATACAACTGGATGGGGCGAGTAATGACAATCAAGCCGACCTCATATCGGCCGCGCAGAGCAAGGTTGGCGTGCACGTCATGCCTACCGACGAATCGCTGGTCATGGCTCAGCAGACCTTCGATCTAGTCAGCAAAACCTCGACCGGGAACGGAGAATAAGCCGCTATGGCCTCGATCGATATGCCGTTAACAGAAGAAGATCTGCATAAAATTAACGCGTACTGGCGGGCGGCGAATTATCTGTCCGTCGGGCAAATATACTTATGCGGCAACCCCCTGCTTAGGGAGCCGCTCCAGCTTGGTCACGTTAAAAAATTGTTATTAGGTCACTGGGGCACTACGCCGGGGCAAAATTTTATATATGCCCATTTGAACCGCATTATCAAAAAATATGACCTGGACATGGTGTATATTTCCGGTCCCGGTCACGGTGGTCCGGCAGTGGTCGGGAACGTTTACCTGGAGGGCACGTTCAGCGAATATTACCCTGAGGTAACCCGGGACGAAGCCGGACTACAAAGGCTGTTCCAGATGTTTTCTTTTCCCGGCGGGCTTTCCAGCCATGTGTCGCCTCAAGTGCCGGGTTCCATGCACGAAGGCGGCGAACTGGGCTATTCGCTGAGCCATGCCTTTGGCGCGGTATTCGACAACCCGGACCTGATAACAGCCTGCGTCGTTGGTGACGGCGAGGCCGAGACCGGCCCGCTGGCTACCGCCTGGCACTCCAATAAATTCTTGAACCCTAAAACCGACGGAGCGGTCTTGCCCATACTGCATCTCAACGGCTACAAAATAAGCAATCCTACGATTCTGGCCCGTATCGAGCGCGAGGAGCTCGAGCAGCTCTTCCGCGGATATGGCTGGACACCTTACTTCGTTGAAGGAGATGATCCGGCGCCGATGCACCAGCTTATGGCCGCCCAGCTGGACAAAGCCGTAGCCGAGATAAAGCTCATCCAAACAAAGGCTCGCGACAATAACGACATTTCGCGGCCGAGGTGGCCTATGATCATCCTGAATTCGCCCAAAGGCTGGACGGGTCCTAAGACTGTAGACGGAAAGCCAGTTGAAAATAATTTCCGGTCACACCAGGTGCCATTGCCGGTTGATGAAGCCCATCCCGAGAACGTGGGAGTACTTGAACAGTGGCTGAAAAGCTATAAGCCGGAAGAGCTGTTTGATGATAACGGCCGGCTGCTTCCGG